>NZ_DAIQRQ010000019.1:59791-80986 GCF_036786105.1 Ohtaekwangia sp. | reverse complement strand
TTTTTATAGCAACACATCATCCTATAGCAGAAAACTTATTGGGCAGTTATTCCTCAAAACAATTCGGTTTCTTTGTTTGCTTCTTTTATTGAGGTATAGGGCAAGTATAATCTGCCCTGTATCGGCAGGATGTAATGGGGCATCTGCAGAAAAATATATAAGGTATAGTGTATCCCTGCATGACTCCGGTTTGAAGACATGTTTTTGAATCGCGGTTTTCGTTCAGTCTTACAAAAAACACCAAATGCACGGCGATCAGACAGGCTGCTACACCGCGTGGCAAGATGACTGCATACGATACACTTACTTAAAACTTCAGGGACTTCTTCATTCGGTGCGCAGTCCAGAGTATAGCGATGATAAGGGCAATGGCGGCTATAATTTTATAGTTATTCTCGCCATACTCCGGTATGGTGGTTACGGGAATATTAAAGAGGTTATAGGCTATTTTTTTACCACCACCTTTTAGTTCATCAATCTTCAGGCTATCCTGGCTTACCAGCACTGTTCCGGTTTTGTTGGTTACACGACAGCTCACCTGCCATATACTGTCGGATTTTTGGAATGTAAGTGTGGCTGTGGGGAAATCCGGATCCTGATCTTTGCCGGTTAATAAATTAATATCGCACTGGTATAGCTCGGCTACGAGTTGCTTTACTTCTTTATCTTCGTTCGGGCCAACAATCTTCAGATTGAATGACATAGTGTTATCGCTATACGGCACCAGCTGCGGATACAGGCCATAGAATGCCAGCAGGCTGTTTTTATACTTTGAAGGTGCATCGGTCTTCCGGTATACTTTGCAAAGCGCTTCGTAGCAGCGCGCCTGGAATAGTCGCTCATGGCCAGCGTCTATATAGGGGTCGCTCAGCGCCTCCAGCAATACTTTTTCGGCCTCTTCGTATTTACCTTTATTGATCAGCAGCCGGCCTATAAAGTAGCGATAGTACCGGGCCAGGTTTACGCGGGCATCTTCCCGCAGGTATTCATTGAATTTACCAATGAAGAAATCGGCATCCAGGCCGTCAATAATATTCCAGACTTCGTCAAAGCTGATGGTGCTTTCGGGAGAAAATATATGGTAATAAACATAGTCGCGCTCCGGGTTGGCACCGAATTTATTAATCAGCATAAACCGGTCTGATTGTTCATCGGCAAAGAATCCGGCCATCTTTACCAGTGCCGGTATAGTATACCAATAGCCGGTGTTCTCAAACGAAATGCTTTGCAGTTTTCGTTCCTTGTTCAGATACGAAAAAACATTCTTTGTAAAATCATATTGTTCAGGGCCCCACGTAGTGTTTATATGCATCTCTTCAAACTCGGAAGCTTTGTCGAGGTGCTTCTGGCTTTCGAACAACTGGCCATTGTAATAATATCCGCGGGCGAGCCCCAGGTTGTTCCAGCCGAAGCCGGGTGTAGAGCCTTGCCTGGAAATTATGTCATGCAGGTCGTTGATTCCTTTTTGCGGATCTGATTTATACACATCCAGCAATGCGAGCATGTAGTAGAACTCCTTGGTGTTTTTTCTCGAAAAGTCGTCTTCTTTTTTCTCCAGTTCAAAGTAACGGATGGTTTCTTCAAATTCACCATTCATCAGCTTGGTATACGCATAATTGTTATTGGAGAAAGAAGGCGAGAAACGCAACAGGTTGTAGTAATACTCAGCGGAGTCTATTTCAAAATTATAACTATAGATCAGCGTCTTGTAGAAGTATATACCGTTTATCTCGTATTGCTCATGACCGGGGTTGAAGATGCGGGCGTTGAGATAATAATTATCCTGAACGGCTACAAATGCTGAGTCGAGATACTTCAACGCCATTGACTCGTTTGCTTCAATTGACTTTTTCAGGAATGAATACTTCTCCGTGGTATGATACCGATGGCGATGGGTAAGCCAGCAGAGCGCATTATAGGGCTGACAGAAAAATTCTTTCTGCATACGCTTCTTCTTCACGCGTTGCAGGATGCGCACGGCCTCCTCCGGCTGCTCGAGGTTGCTGTAGCATTCATACAGCAACTCCGCTATCCATGAAAAATCGCGATGATATTGATATACGCCAATGTAGGTAACCAGATCGCTGGTGCGGGTGTTTAACTTATTATCATAATCTTTTTCAATCAGCTCCAAAGCTTTTGTAAGCGGCTTGATCGCATTTTTATAGCCAAAGTAATCGGTAGCACGGTTGAACTTGTAGGAACCTTCATACATGTATCCCACATAGTAGTTTTTATCGAGCCTGATGAATTTCTGCGAGAGCTCGAGCGCCTTTTTATCCATGTACCATACCTCCCTGCGCTCTTCGTCAATAGCCTGACGTACCTGCGCATGGCTGTGATATGCTATCAATAAACAAAGTATACTCAGCACTGTCTGTGGCCGTAGTTTCATGGAGAATGCGTTATCCGTTGATCGTGTGAAGCGTTGCCGCGTGTTGTATGTTCTTAAATTCAGGATGCAGGTTCCACTTTCGATAAGGGTAGATCTGCCTGGGGGCGCTCGTATCCATTCACCAGCCGGAGCTTTGCCAGGCGGCTGGTCTCTGCTGTTACAATCTCCTTCAGCGCATTTTGCCGGGCGTCTTTATTCCTGAAGATGAGGCGGTGGTGCAGCACCGGTTCTGCCAGGCTGGCTATATCTTCTTCAGTAACATATTTGCGTCCGTTTACGCGGGCAAATGCTTTCAGGCATTTCAGAAAAATAATACCGCTGCGCGTAGAGGCTCCCACCTGTATAAAGGAATGCTTGCGTGTATCGCGAATGATATTCTTCACGCCGATCAATATCTCATCGTGAATATATACCTCTTCTACCTCCTGCTGCAGGGCCAGTATATCATGATACGAAAGTACTTCTCCCACGTTTTGCTGCACGTTGTTGATCGCGGTATAATTCTTATAGATTTCCAGCTCTATATCTTCTGAAACATAGCCCAGCGACATCTTCAGAAAGAACCGGTCTAACTGTGCATGTGGCAGCGGATAGGTACCTTCACTTTCAATCGGGTTTTGTGTAGCGATGGTAAAGAACAAACGCTCCAATACGTGTGTGCGATCGCCTACCGATATCTGGTTTTCGGCCATACATTCCAGCAACGCTGACTGTACTTTGGGTGAAGCACGGTTGATCTCATCGGCGAGCAGAATGTTGGTGAACAGCGGTCCTTTCTTGAATATGAAATCCTTTTTGGAGTCATCAAAAATATGACTGCCTATCAAATCCATCGGGAGCAGATCGGGTGTAAACTGGATGCGCTTGAATCCAAGGCTGCTGCCGTGGTCGTCATTGTTGGAAATAGACAATGCGAGTGCTTTGGCGAGCATGGTTTTACCGGAGCCCGGGTTGTCTTCCAACAGCACGTGCCCCTTTGCCAGAAAGGCTGCTACCACCAGCGCTATTTCTTTTCGCTTACCGCGAATAGTTTTTTCGATGTTGTCTATCAGCAACGAAATTTTATCGTTGTGCTGAGGTTGGGTTGATTCTGTTTCGATCATCACAGTTTTAGTTAAAGAAGAATTTAATGGTAGACACTACGTTCATAAACTTCAGGCTCCGCTGCATGAAGGTATATTTGCCAAACACGATGGCCGGGTATGTTGCCTGGTATCGGTTCATGATCTGCAGATCATGTTCATCGGCAGGAATTTTATCGTACTTCACTTTGTGATATACTTTCACGAAATCGTCATAGCCGGTGCCAAGCTGTGGCTGGATCACCTGCTGTGCAAATTCAAGTGGTGTCTGACTATTGCGGTAGTAGCCGAACTGACAGTATAAAAACTCCGAAGCACGGAATATCCAGTACGCTTTTTCTTCCGGTTGTTTAGCACCTGCAGCCCTGCTGTTGTAGTAACGGAAGAGTATACGCCCGGTAAAGAGTATAGCCATGATCACTATAAAAAGCACGATACCGAGTACGATAAGCATCAACATCCACCACGGCATACCTGGCTTTTGGGCGGTGGCCTGCTGCGTTGGTGTTACTGTTTTTTCAGGCACTTCGTGAATGGTTACTTCGTCTACCGCTGTAGGATTGGGAAGTCGCGCCAATACGGCTGCCAGTGTTTCCTTTTTCTGCGGCGCTTTTATTTTACGCAGGGCTTCGTTATACGATACAGCGGTAACCGTATCGCCTGCGAGTATATCTTTAAACTTCCGGTTGAAGTTTGCCTTGGTGATGGTTGCATTCTTCATGTCTAACCGGATAGAAGTTTCTTCTTTCGCCGTTAGTTCGTTATTACCGAGCATCAACACTTTTATAGCGATGGTAGCGGTTTGTGATGCGGCATCAAGTGCCGTTACTTTTCCTACGGTAGCAAACCATGCTTTCTGTGGTTTCATGGGTGGTGTTGCATCGGGCATAGGCGATTCGCGCGCATCATCGTTTCCAATGGTGGTGTCGAAATCCAGCCATCCGTATCCGGGGAAATATACCTGCACCCAGGCATGGGCCTGATCGCCATATATAAAATACCAGCCTTTGTTTTTATCGCTGCGATCTACGGTCATGAAACCCGTAGTCATGCGCACCGGTACACCGGCTGCTCGCAGCAGAAACAATGTGGAAGCCGCGAAATACGTACAGTATCCCTTTCTGTTCTTGAAAAGGAAATGCGAAAGCATGCTGGCATTCGGAATGTTCGGATCGCTGGGCGCCCCGGGATACAAGGTATATTTGAACAGCGGCTTGCCCACGGCATCTCTGGAGGTAAAGTAATCTCTCACTTTTAACACCTTCTCGATGGGTGTCAGTGCACCTTCCGTTATCCGGTTACTCAGGCTGCGTATTGAATCGAATAAGGCTCCGTTCGGCACGTTGGTATAGTAAGTATAAAATTTCTTATCAACGGCACGATAGTCTCTTACATTTTCAAGCTCCCGTATCCGCGCCTCCTGAAATTCGCGGATGGCCTCATTCCCTCCTACCGAGGCATTGTAGATAAAGTATGCGCTGTTGAGCTCTGATACGTACGACCGGGTTTTATAGGCAAATGCGTATTGTTCTTTATAGTCTGCATCTACATTGATTGGCTGGCAACTGAAGGCTGTTCCGGGAGCAGTATAGGTTTTAGGGGATAATGCTGCGAGGTATATTTCACTTTCAACCACTTTGCGGAACAAAGGGCCTTTGCTGTTGGCAATAACGCTGGAATCAGTATAGGTAAAGTATCGCGGTATCTTGCTCGGGTCTGGCGCGAAGAGATCGTTTGCCGGCATATTGGGGTCGCGGATAAACCGCTCGTGCTTTACATCGTATTTGGTAAGATGATAGCACGTAAAATATAGCGGATTGGGTATATCCGGATGGGATGGAAAAAAATTATCGACATAGGCTGCAAACAACAATTCCTTCGAAGTACCGAATCGCGACTTCAATTGTGAGTATTGATTGAGGTCGAATTTCTGCTGCTTGTTTTTGGTCAGCATATTTTCCTCATCCGGATCTTTCTGCTGCTCCTGCTGCTCGCGGGCCTCTCCTATTGCACGATCTGTTTCTTTAAACTCGCTCCGGAGAAAAAAGACAGACGTGTGAAACAACACGAAGAAAAGCAGTATAAATATAGCCAGCCTTGCACCAGCATTGAAAAAGTGACGCGCACGCACCTGTTCAATGTTCTCCAGTGTTTCGCGTATAAAGTAGGTATAGAACGCATAGAGTATAACAAAGAAGAGATTGCGCACGGAGTCTTCGAGGTGCAGGTCTTTATTATACCCTGCTTCTGCAAGCAGTCCTGTTGTTAATACCAATGCTGCGAGCACCAGCGGAAAATACCGGAAGCGTGCCAGGCCATAGCCCATCAACCATCCCGCTACAAACAATACGGACAGGTGCAGGTACCGCACCGTTAAGTAATATGAATCAAATTCATTTCCCGACAACAGCTTCATGCCTTTGCTATAGGTATATACCAGCACCAGCACAAGAGGAAACGTGACGATAAACCGGAAGCGGAAAAAGTAACAGCAATACGCGCCCGTGATTGCTATGAGGGTGACGACCGATTGTGTATAGAGATCGGTGTTTACAAACAACAGCGCCGTATCAATCTGCTGCAGCGCAGGCACCACCATACAGGCTGTAGGAATAATGAGAAAGATCAAATGCAGCAGCAGCCGGAGCACCCGGTTCTTTACAGTCTCTGTCATAGTATAATGGTTCTGAACAATTGACCTTCCAGGTATTGTTGTACTTGCTTTTCGTTCGTAATTATTTTCCTGCGATGAGGTGAAAGCAACCACTTTCGCTTCAAAGCATCCAGGGGATGTTCGTCTGTTTTCATAAACAACGATGTCCAGTGAAAGGCTTGCTGGTTTTGCCACAGGTCTGATACTTTAACCAGTATGACCAATGTATCCGGAGTTTTGTTGGAAAACAGCTCTTCCATTTCAAACATGGGTATCAATGAAGATATACAATAGATGCCCTCGCGCCTGGAAGCCATGTAATCAGTAGCGTCTTTTGCAGACTGCCATACGGATGTACTGAGTTCGTATAACCACGTGGCTTCCTCTTCGTGTGTATCGTCTGCCGCTGCCAGTTCCTGATCGGGTATATATTTTACTGCAAATTCGGTTCGCAGCAAAGCTTCATACACTTGCCGTATCCTTATCTTGTAGTAATTCAGCATGGCATTTTTCAAATCGTCTGAAACCATGGTAGAGGTATAGAAGCTGGGATGGAAATGGATATGCGATGCATACGGGTCCATCGTCTCGGGTATCTTTACTACCAGTTCGCGGCTTTTTGCATATATCTTCCAGACGATACGCCTGATGTCGTCTCCCGCTTCAAAGTTTTTATAGTTCAGGAGCTCGCCCCTGGTTTTGCGAGGCGTTTGTATGCGTTGCGTCTGGTCTTGTGTTTTATCGGGATTTACGTCTACAGCGATCGCCTCCGATCGGGCAGGAACAGTGAGCAGTTTCTGGATGTTGGATACCACAAACGGGAACGAGAAAAGACGAAACATGTCTTCAAAATATAGCACGGCTTTTTGCACTTCGTGCTCTTTAATGTCGGGTATCCACACCGGGCGCCCGGCTTTGATGGCTGTTCGTATCAGCGGACTCTTACCAAACACAGGCTCATCTAACGTAAGCGCTGCCGAGATGCGATTATCGGCAAACACAATCCTTCCCTTTACGTGTCCCAGCAACGGCTTAATAATACCGGTTGCCAGCAGGCCCAGCGATATATACCCGGCCTCGGCTTTATCGCCATCACCAATGGATACCTGCAGGGGCGATTCTTTGTGCGACCGCCTGTATACCCAGAAATAAAGCCAGCATATCAGTGCCGTAAAAAACGCGATACCGACCATCAGCATAAAAAGCACTGCGGTGAACATTACCAGCGCCCGTAGCAGCAGTATAAAATACGTTTGCTCCTGCAGGTTGCTATACTTGTTCTGCACCAGTGCGTAAGCACCGGCCGTTACGAACAGCAGCACAAAAAAATTCAACTGAAAGGGCAGAAACGAAAAGTAGTATGCTAATTTCTTCATGCGGAGCCGGCAATGCGAATCTAAAAGTTGCCGTTAAAAATAATAAAACGATTGATCGGGCTCGCAGATTGTAAAAAGTATTTAACGCCTCTCCATTATTTTGAAAATTTTCCCTTCCCTGTCCCCTCAAGAATACCCCAATTACCCATCCCCTCATAAAAAAAAGTAGTAGCAGCCCCCGCCACCACTACCTTCCAAAATTCTTACTTCTTACTTCTTACTTCTATTTCCCTAACCACCATAAACGACTACCTCCCATGCTCCACACGAAATTGTTTTCTAAAAGGCTTCAGATACCTCGCTGCAGTGCCTATCCAAAAGTAAAATTATAGCCTATGGTTGCCGTGGTGTCATTTGTATTGGCGCGGTTTGAAAAGCTCCTCGACTGATTTAAGATAACCAGGTTAAAGATGTGACGCTTTGCAACATTGTATGACACATTACAACGCACATTAAAGACACTGTTGGCCCACGAATTATCGGTTTTACTTGCGTTGTATGAAAGGCTCGTGCCGAGAGACATTTTCTTCTTTACCAATTTTACATTATAACCTACTGTTGGCCCCAGTGTTACAAAATCGTTGCGCCCGATTGTATTATAGGTAATATTGAAAGCTCCTGAAAAATTATAGCCTTTTTCGGTTTGCATAGCATTATACATCACCGATACATTATAGAACTCCGAACCGCTTCCGTTCCTTACAACGCCACCCTGCTTGTCGGCAGTTTCCTGAAAGCTCACGTCAAAATTAAGGGTGCGCATAAAAGCTTCCGATTGCTTCAATGTATAGCTCATGGAAGCATTCGCGTTTTGCGACAGCTGCATATAGTGAAGGGTATCCAGGTTTTGGAAATTATCAAGCTGATTGATCGTTTGGAACTGCGGACGAATGCGCATGAATGTCTGGAAATTTGAATAATTCAAAGTAGCCGACATCCGTTCGGTAGGCGTGTACGAAAGATTGGCCGAAGCTATATTCCGGCTTGAAGAACCAGACTTGGAATGATCCAGGTTATCGCGCTGGTATCCTACGTTTACAGCAACCTGGACTTTGCTTTTAAATAAAGGCTGCGCAGCGTTCACCGTTATGTTTTCAAAATCATTATTCAGATAGTAAGCGCCCAATGTTTGATACCCGGGATCAACACGCTCATATCCTATTCCCAACACCGTTGTTGCCAGACTATATTGTAATTGTGATTTTACTGCATTGTAAAATCCGGTTGATGCTTTACTGTTTACAACATGACGCAAGATTCCCTCGCCTGTTGCCGGTTCGGCCCGCACATCCTGTGTGAGCGCACTGGTAGCATACTCGATCGTAAAATCCAGTTGTTTTATGATTTTGGTACCGGCATTAAAACTGACTACGGTGTTTTCCTTTGGATAAATTCCCAGGCTGTCGGGTTTATTACGAATAGAATTAACATCATCCCAGGCGCGAAAGACAATTACTCCTGCCCGATACTTTTCCTTTTGAAACTGCACTTTGGCACCAAAGCCGCGGCGTTCATATGCAGCCGGTACAATGTGATTCGCGGTGTCGTACTCCACTGCTTTTTGTAACCTCCCATATATTACACTTCCCTTAAAAGCACCTTCCGGTTCGAAGTCTGCACCCGCACCTGAAAAAAGATAGCCGTTCAATGTATAGGGAGAAAATGTCATAGCTATATTTCCGATGTGCCCGGTAACCCATTTGTAAGAAGGATGTATGCTAAACCGGTTAGGAGGTATCGGGTATGAATAACTTTTACCAAAGTCTGACAATGCAAAGGAGAACGGCAGATTAACCAGTCCATAAAGATTCAGCACTACATTACCGCTGACAAAATACGAAAATGGTTTTCGTCCGTAACTGCCGTTGCCATTATAGTATATTCCGTTTGCCGAGAGGCCACCGCCAAGCTTCAACATTTTTCCTTTTCCGAATTGATCCCGGAGGTTATCAAGCCTGAAGGATTGGGCAGAAGCTCTGCTTGTGAACAAAAGGCATGCCCCCGCCAGCAGGATATAGTTGAAATATACTCTGATCCTCATTGTTTTTGTACTTTAATATCCGCCAAGATGTAAGATTGCAAACCGTCACTATGAAACTCCTTGATTTTGATAGCGCCCTTTCTATTATCATTTGTTCGAAAGAGCACAATGCGTGGAAGCACAGTGTTATCAAAAGGCTTTAGTCCTTTGGCGGTCGATTGAATATCAAGCGCCTTCAAAGGCTCATCATTGACCATAGCATCAAAATCAGCCTCCTGAAAATTTATACCACAATCGCATTTATCCAGGGAATTTATGAAGTATGTTGTCTGTGGTTGCGTTATAGGATTGAAAGTATAATGCTGAACTGAATCCGGAGAAACAAACCGGTTGAAAGTAAACGATGCGCTGAGTCCAAAAAAAGCGATGTCTACATATTGATATAGCGAGTCTGGTTCATTTGCCTTAACAACGCGCCTCAACGTTGTGGAATAGAAACTTCCTATGCTGCCATGGGCTGTATTAATACCCAGCTTTATATCGGTCAGCGTTCGAAGCCCGCTGTTAGGCTTTACAACAATCTCTTTGCTTATACTTTTTGTTTCCTTACCATTCGCTGCTGTAAGTGTTACCGTATAGGTTCCTGCTGTTGAAAAATTGATAACCGGTTGCTGAGCTGCCGTATTGCTGATCTGCCCGCCCGTGGAAGACCATTGCCACGCAAGCCCTCCTGTTGTGTTGTTTACCAATGTTGCCTTTAGCGGGGCTTCGTAGTCTTCATCTGCAAAAGAAGGCTCAATATCAAAATCAGCCGATAAGGCCGGTGACACGGTAATTACTTGTGAAAGCGAATCTACCTCAGAACCATTCTCTACTACAAGACTTATCCGATGATCGCCCGGCAGAGTATACTGTACGGCAGGCGGAGTAAAACCATCAAATGATGACGGCTCCCCATTGGGAAACTTCCAGTGATAGGCTGTACCACCTACAGTTTTATTGGTAACAGTCACCGTTACCGGCGAAATATTGTTGACGGCAACGCTCGTTTCAAAATTAACATTTACTGTACCATAAAGTTTTAGGTCAATTTCTTTTACCTGGCGATCATCTTCACTCCACGCTTCCAGTGTAACTTTATAGTCGCCCGCTTCTGCAAAGTATATTGTACCCGGATTTTTCTTATCGGATGTAGCGGGCTGCCCACCTTCAAAAGTCCATTTATAGTTCTCGGCACCCGTAGTCAGGTTATCAAATGTAATTTCTACCGGTATAGAATAGTCATTGTTTTTAACCTCGTAGTTTATTTTAATGGTTACCGGGATAACAACCTCATGAAAACAAGCGGAGACAACGAACAGTAATACGAAAAGAAGTATGCCTGAAATGCCCGGGGTCATATTATACCCGTATATATAGATTCGTTTCATAGTGGCTAAAATGTATCGCGTATGATTTCATACTTACCATCTCGCTGCTTGAACCATTCCCTGACCTCAGAGAGCGCCTTCTTGTAATCGCGCGCAACAAGGTCACCACTGGTGCCAACAGCCACCGGATAATCTTTGAGGGCCGGTGCAAGAAGCTCCATCACACGGTATGCACACGTTATTTTTGTTCCTGAGCCATTGGCGGGAGCTTCACACGTACGATCATCGCTGAATAAAACTTCTACCAGGTAACTGATGCCCCTATAGCTGCGGGTATATACCAGGTCGGGAAATATTTCATAAACTATATCATCATTAATACCAAACGTTCTGACACGGTTCAGAATTAAATCGAGTGCCTGCTGGTCGCCCAATCGGGCCAGCGAAATATAGCATGCCCACTTATCACGATCAGGCAGAGAAGGTTGCTTTTCCAGATATGATTTTATCACGGGAACCTGATCCTGCAACTCCAGGTACCCCGCCAGTTTAAACAGTCTGTCCGCATAGGGCGGTAATCTTTTCAGAAATCCCTTGATGGAATCAATTGCTGCACGATCAAAATCCTGCTTCTCAAATCGTGTAAGCGAAGTTGCTACCATGCCGTTTATACCGGAGTCAGTATCACGCCAGCCACGAATAAGGAGGTTAACAACGTCTTTCCGGAGATTACGCTGTTGCGATTGCCGCCCGAGGTTACTTATCAAATAATAAGCTTCCGTGCGTACCGAAGGCAGCGTGTCATTCAGATAAACCGCTATAGCCTTAATATACTGACTTTCATTTTTCTTGTTTACGGAAAATGACTGAGTAGCCTGTTTATTCCGAACCGCTGTAAAATATACCTCCACCTCCTGCTTTTGAGCGAAGGAGAAAGTTGATATATATAGTAGAATGGGAAGTATAATTTTTTTCAATATTCTTTATTAATTATTTGATTCACACTTCTGACTTTATTAAATACTTGTCCTGAATTTTACTTTACAGTTATGTTTTGAACCCAAACATTTAACTGGGATACAAGTAGTTCGATACCAATGATTATTCTATTATAAAGGCTTATAGCACCAGCCTTTATAATATCCCCCCTTAGACTCTAAACTTTCCATATCGTCCAAAAAGAAAAATATCTCGCCATATAAAGAAATACAATGATCCGGCCTAAGCCGCAAATATTCCAATGAGAAATCGTAGATTAAGTGATCATAGCTAGCTTGGTCAGATACTGCAATGCGATAGAATCGATGCCCCTTTACCTCAATATTCAACACATTGTAATCTTTAATTACATTGTTTTCAGATTCAATGCCTAAATAGAAATCTTCTTCTTCTTCATAATGCCTAGAGATGTACACCTCAGCATTAGTTCTACTTTCAAAATCCCTATACTCTTCAAGATTTAGTTTCAGTCCCTTCTTATAAGCCACAAGAGTTACACAACTTAGTGTATCTTCAACTCTTACAATATCTTTTGACAAAATCAGTAGTGCCATTTAGTTTAAAATTTTCGCTAACTCATCCAATGAGTTAACCAGTGTTACATTATTGGGTATTTGAGACAATATCTTAACTCTTTGCGCCTCAGTTAAAGCTTCATCAATATATAGAATTGCTCGCCTATTATTTGAATTTAAGAAATTTGCCATAGAAGGGTTTGTAAACTTATCGACTTGACCTTCTTTAAATGAAGAGGCACTTTTTTTAACCTCTATAATTGCCTTTTTTGTCATCACATCTATATCGCCAGCAGTTTGACCCGTTGTCGAGTTCTGAATTTTCAACCCAAACCCTTCAATTTCCTTACCCTGCTTTTTCACAAAATCGCCTACTCTACCCTCAACTAACTTTCCAGGATCAGAACTTTTTAAAGCACTTTCAATTGATTGCAAAATAGATTTTGAATCTTGATCTGTCCATTTTAAAACATTACCACTTGGATTTATATATTCAGCTTTATTACCATTTCTATAAACACCGTCTTTCAGATCATCCAACCACTTCTGTTTGTCAGTCGCACTGTTCAGCCCTGTTTTGATATCATTTGCACTATGAACACTTTTATCCAAGTGTTTAGATACTCCATTAAGATTATCAACATCTTTTCTAATCACATTATCCAATCCTGCATCATACAGAACTTTCCAACTATCTACCAACTTAGGATTAGTATCTATAGCTTTCTTAAACACCTCCGATGCGCCATCGAAGTATTGAGAAACAAACGTTGTCTTCGATGCTTCATCCGGAAATTTTGAAACAATGTCTTTTATTGCTGTTGGTAGATCGTCTATTGTTTTACTAACCGTCTTAGTCAGTACCAATACTTTACCGCTCTCATCTTCAACCAACACCAGCTTCCCTATATTCTTTCCTGCAACATCGGTTAGCTCGTCTGTAGATTGATAAATAATTTTGCCGGTGTTTAGTATAGCATCGCTGGCTGGTGCTACTATCTCCAATCCTTTTTCAGAGAATCGTGCAATCTCAACCTGCATTGCGGTAGATAGAATAATGCTGTTCACTCCATTTCGAAGTGAGACCGTTACCTTATCTATCGGCACCTTCTGAATAATTTCCAGTAATACTTTCCGCGCAGCATCATTCGGAAGTTTGGCAATTGCTTTTACCAGGTCTTTGATTGTACCAGGATAAGCTTTCGCTGCACTATAGATAATGCGTCCTGCCTCACCCAGATCACCCGACTTGGCAGCAATGCTTGCCAATTTGATTTCTTCCAGACCAACGAAAAAAGACAATACAAAAACGGCATCGTAGCACATGCCATACGTTGCCTGATAGCTATCAACACCATAACCATTTACAATGCCGTGATGTTGTTTCAGCATGTTCAGTACGTCCGTTCCTAAACTGGAGAAACCTGCCGCATGTAATTTTGCATACGCTGCTTTTGCGCTTTGCAAAAGCACAACGGGATCTTGTGTTACAGCTTCACCGAGGCTGGGTATTCCTTCTACTACATCAACCACCGAATTCCAAAGACCACAGCTACATGCAAATTCATAGTTTGCAGGTGTCATAAAAATCCCTGCGGTCATTGAGCCGGCATCTATAGCCAAAACATCTTCAAAAATTCTTTGATAGAGTGCCTGAATCTTATTATCCAGTCTATTCGGGTTGTAAACCGATTCAGGAACTTTAAGTTTTTCCAGAAGGCAGTTTACCATCCCAAAAACATCGTGCGCCAAATCGCGTTGATAATTTCCATTGATGATACTACCAATAACCTGAAGATTAAATTCTGCAGGCATTGTGGTCATCTTGTCTAATGTTTCGACAAATTTTTGTGCAGCCTCACAGCCTGCGCCTGTTTTCTTTGCAATCTGATATACTAAATATGCATCCCTGATTTGATCCAGATCTTGAAACTCTACGATCAAAATATTATTGGAGCCGTCCGCCAAAGTCGCAGTCTTCTCTTTCAGGTTTGCTAAAAACTCAGTATAACCATACTTGAGCATCTCACGAATTTTGATAGACTCCGCCTTCTCATTGAAAAGTTGATCAAGGCCTTTAATCAAAACACTATTAAATTTGCGCAACTGTGTTATTAGCTCACTCTTATCCTGATCTGTAAGTGTTATACCATTTTGTGCATAATGATCAACTATAAACTTGTACAGTTCTTTTGCTCTGCCATCGAGGCAATTGATGTCTGATTGAACCGTTCCAAGACTACTATAATCTTCGAGAATTTGACTAGCAGCTGATATTGTATTAGTATTATAAAAATCAGTAGATTTATTTATCCCTCCATTATTTACTCCACTGTAATTCAGTTTATACTTCGCTTTGAATATCTCAAGCTTACCACATTCATCCTTCTTCAATGCGTAGAATACAAGTGGGCTTGTTGCTACCACTCCCGGATATGGTGTCGTATTTGCAGACAACGTAAAATTACCTTTGGTACTAGCTTCTTTTGCGTTGAAGAAATATCCGAGGGAAATTCTAGTTGCAGCATTGTGAAGTTCTATATAACGCTCTTGTCCAATGGTAAACGCGGCCAGGTAACCGTTGTAAAATGTAAAGTCCCGTGCATCCGCCGGAAGTGTGATCAGATCACCGGTCAGAGACAGAAATGATTTTTCATTTGTTATATAGCCGGGTATATTCTCAATCAAATCCCCCTGTAAATTGGTCCACGATTTATACGATCCACTCTCATCACTCTGAAACAAGGGTACCACAAACTCCGGGTTGTGGATTAAATCCCATTGATATTTATTGAGATTTACCCCGCTCGTATAATCCATCAGGTTATCCGTTGTTCCTTCGCCCAGAGCCGGATAGGCCTCGAATGTATGCTTCAAATGGAAAGCTCCGTGGCCTAGTTCATGGGCTATCGTTTTAATAAATAGATTTCCCTTCGCCTTGTCTGTAAAAATGAATCCCATCTCCCGGGCAAGGGGTAAATATCCCAGCGCTTTACCGGATTCTGAACGGGGTACTATAAACAAATAGTAGGTATCATCATTTATTTTATTCCTTTGCTTATAGCCATCGATAATGGCATTCATTTCAGCCGTATAGTTTGATAGCATTTCGCTATCTCCATCATCGAGTCCGTTGTTATTCGCATCGTAATCACTTGAAAACGACTCTTTCACTTCAACACTCCAGCTTACAACAGCCTGACTATAGATTGTATCAAGGCCGGCTTTTATTTGCTCGGCTGAATACGGAACCGGTGTATTGTTAACCGGGACAATTATTACTTTGTTGCTGACTTTCGCGTAGCTTACTACATTTACTTTTCCCAGCTCTACATTTACTTCTTTACCATCAATGTCTTTCTTCTGGTAGGCAACCACTTCTGTCTTTTCTCCTGCTGCATAACCAAAAACTTTTACGGTAAGCTCATCTCCCTTTATAGTAGATGAAATTGAACCGGTAGTCGATCGGAAGGCTATATCCTGGGGCACTGTGTTGCCACGCTCTGCCGGGGAGACTTTTACCCAATCATATTCGCCTTGCGCTACGGCTTTCCAGGGAATACTTTCTGCTCCGCTTTCTTTCTGAATAAAATCATAATTACCATCCAGCGTTGGCCTGTACAGAGGATTAATCTTATCGAAGCCATAGTTTGAATTTTTTGCCCGGGCAAATTCTATAGTATATTTCTGTGTAGTAACGGCATTACTATCCTTGCCTTCAAAACGATTTTTTATTTCATCGAACTTTTGCTCAAGCTCATCAACTTTCTTCTTTGCTTCTTCTTTCTTGCTATCATCATCGCCAAGTTGATCGTAGGCCTTCTTTGCTTCATCGTATTCTTTTTTTGCAGCAACGAGTTCGGTAACATTCTTCTTCACAGCATCCGCTTCATCTGCGGGTAATTCCTTCGTTGCATTCCCGGTTATTTTATCGGCTACCTTTACCAGATCATCTGTATTGCTGTTTACTGTAAAATCTTTTAGCCGCGAAACAATGCCTTCATAGCCCCGAAAAATATCTTCGAGTTCATCAGTATCCGCTATACCACTTTCCTTCTCATTATAGGTTGTTATCACCTCACCAGCAATCAACTGATTCTGCGTGTTCACCTGGATGTTATCAAACTTTACACTTACTTTGGCCTTGCCTAAAAAAGGTACAATTACATATCCCTTCCCGGTAAAAGACCCCGAGCCACTTACTTCTTTAAGCTTTACCGGAAAATCGCCTGCGGTAATTACATCGCCTGCCTTTAATGTTTGTAACTGTTGTTTGTTGGTGATGTTTGGATTCGGAACAATGGTGCAATTTGCGAACGACTCTGTTTCACGTGCGGGTACTTTTATCGTTCTCAACTCAGCAAATACAGGTTGATCGGTAGTACAAAATGCACCTACGCGATATTCATATTCAATACCCGGCTCTACATCGTATACCAGTGCGAGTGGTGTAGAAGCTTGCTGATCAAACCATGTGGCTCCCTCCTTGTCTTTTATCCGGTAAGTAACCATATAGCTCTTATGCTTCTCGGAAGGCGTCCACGAAAACTCGAGACTCCCAAATGAACCGGGCGTGGCGGATATATTCTGTGGAGCCGGACATACATCCTGATAAGTAAACCAGTATATTTCACTAAAGCCCTGGTTGCGGAATGCGTCTACTTCTTCGGTGCCGCTTTTAGCGTGCGCTTTTATTCGCCATCCATAGCGTTTACCCGGAATCAATAGTGGTTGCGAAGGGCCATAGAGTAATGTGGTTGTACGCGTTGTTGCTTCGTACAGCGGTTGCATGGATTGAAATGCTACTTCGGGCGCCAGCGAATTATCCCAGAACTCTACAAGTTGAAAATCATACTCTGTTGAATAAGCCGTGTTCGGTGAATTCAGGTTGCGTGGTGTCCATTGGAAGATAATGTTCTGCGGTTCTTTCAGTGCTATAGATTCACCTTTACGCGGTACATTCAGAAATGGCGGATCGCTCAGGCTCATCCACGCCATAGCACAACTTTTTGCGCTCGCTACCTGGTTTGTAGATAGCTCGATTGCTTCAAAGCAAAACTGGTAAAACCCTTCAGGAAGTTTTGCATGCTGCGCATATTGTGCGCGGGTCATGCCTGAAAAGTCAAGGTTCTCGGTGGAGAAATAAGGTGCGAGATCGCCCAGCGACAATCGTAAAGGTATACCGGCTTCTAATTGGAGTGTAGGAAGAATAGCAAATTCACGGGTTCGCAATTGTACGCTCTGACTCTCAATGGTCATTCGCAGGCGTACATTCAGCGTGGGCTTGTGTAGGTCACGGTTCAGTAATGTTACAATAAGCTTCTCCTGTGTAGAGGCATAGTAATCACTCAACTGCAATGTATAGGGCGGACGCAGCACAGTCGTTATCTGTACGGGCTGTTGTGCAAAGAGTATATTTGCCGCTCCTGAAAAGAACAATATCAAAAGACTCCGCACTCCCCTCCTGCCTGCCAACAAACTTTGAACGATACCTGCACAACGTTTGCCCCGCGGCATGGCCTTAACAAAAATCTGAACTATCCACAAACGTAAAAACATTACCATATCAACTTAATTATATATACTGCCCATGATGCATCGATCGTATTTACAGATATCAGCATCATTCGTAAATCACAATTTTCAAAAGGCTGTTTCCTTTCGGAGTTTCCAGCAATAAAATATAGGTTCCTGCTGCCAGATCAAGCGTATAAGGCAATTCGTATTGATCGCTTCCTTGTTCGGCGCGATCACTCACGGCAACGTTGCTCGTTAATGGTATTAACCGCAGGCGTATAGACGATACTTCGAGCAAGTCAACACTTACGGTAAAAACCCCTGCTGATGGGTTGGGTGCTACGGTAAATCTTTCTATAAAAGGTTCTTTTTGGGTGGTCTGCTCTTGAATAGATTTACCCACTACGGTTATGGTTTTCGAAGATACTTCCTCACATCCCTGGCGGAATGTTTTCAGGTAAAGAGTATAGGTACCATCGGCTTCAAAAACCACAACAGCTTTGTTACTTTGTTTTTCATCAAACCTTATTCCGGGCTGGCCATCCAGCAGCCACTGCACACTGTCTGGAGCAGGCGCACTGATGTTTAACAAGGTTACCTCTTGTTCAGCAAATACCTGTGTACTTACAATAAATTCAGAGTTTATGTCGATGCCGATGCGCGTTATCGATAAATCATCTTTTGCGTTACATCCGTGCGAATCCGTAGCATTCACGGTATACGTTCCTTCCTGATCGATGACGACTTTCGGTGTGCTCGCTGTAAATCCGTGAGGCCCTTGCCATGTATACTGTGCATCGCCATCCTTTATCGAGGCATCGGCGGTATACTGTTGATCGTTGCATAAATAACGGTCTGGTCCGAGGTTTATAATAACCTGTTCGGGATCTTCCAATGTATACTCCCGGTAACTGCGGCAATTGTTCTTATCGATTATCACAACACGGTAACTGCCCTCGCTGAGTCCGGCAATGTCTTCCGTAAGCTTCCCGTTGCTCCATTCAAATGCGTAAGGTGGTGTTCCATCCTGCACGGTGATATTGATGGCACCATCATGATAACCGAAACACTGCGGTGGAGTTAACACGCTGTCTACTTGCAAAGGATACGGTGTGGCAACTTTACCGGATGCGGTGGTCGTGCACCCTCGGATGTCGGTAACGAAAACAAAATAGGTACCTTCAATAAGCTGCGTTACGGTTGATGATGTATTGTCTCCGGTAGACCACTCATAATGATAGGGCAATGTGCCTCCTTTTACCAGTACATTTGCCGTACCATCCGCACCCGCACTACAACTTACCGGTGTAGTGGTAACCTGGCTCTCCAGTACATCGGGCTCCACGAGTAAAAACGGAGCCGATAATTTGTGAATATTATTTTTATCCGTGATCCGCAGACGATATATACCGGTTCGCAATCCTATAGCAATGCTATCGCTTTGCTGAACAGGTTGCGTTACGCCCTCGTTTTCTATAAGCCACTCGTATATATAGGGCAATCCGTTGGGTAATCTTATACCTCCCTCCGCATGGGCTGCTATTTCTCCATTATCGAATCCATGGCAGTTTATAAAATGATTTTCGCGCAACGTGATTACCAAGGGTGGCGGTTGAATCAGGTGAAACGTATCACTTTCTACCCAACAGCCTTTTCGATGATCGGGATGGGCCAGCGCATACTGGCTGTCGTACGCTTTGAGTATATAGTATCCATCACCGAGGCTATCGATATTGGCCTGATAGCCTTCTGAAAGCGGGCTGTTGTTATACAGGGCATCAGGAAGAATATTGGAAGGGTCGTACCATTGTACCGTATAGCTTTTGTCGGGATTGGGTGTGCCGCCTGTAAGAATCGTCTCTATATACCCGTCTGTATAGCCATACGCCAGTGGATCTACCGGATGCGAATACGCTACGTGCAGCGAATCGTCTGGCTGACTAACCAGTATACTTTTTATTCCGGCCCGGTCGCTGCAGTTATTGCCATCCCGGAGGTCAATCCTATAGGTACCGCTATACAGAAAATTATGTATATAGGTAGTATCTGTCCCTAATGAAATTCGAATCGTATCGCCCGAACCGGTCTTTACCGATTCGAAGCTATAGTTTCCTGCACCGCCGCGCACAACAATGTTGATCTTTCCATCGCCACCACCGTAACAGTGAACAGCCTGAGCAGTAATATCAGAAGACACAGGCGTGGGGCGCATCAGTTTTACAGTACCATAATGTTTTACTGGGTTATCGGTATAGGTAGCTGCATCCTGAAATTTACCCAAGAGGCTTATCTCATATTCCTTATCAGATTGTAAGCGTCTGGGCCAGGTAAAGCTGTTGTTTTCATCCAATGTTACATCCAGGATTTGATCCGGCGGATTTGCATTGCTTAAGTCGCGCGCAGTTACAATGAGTTGCTCTTTATTTCCGGTTGCCGGAACATGGAGCGCCCTGCTAAAGGTAATCTTAAATGCTCCATCTCTTTCCACTGCATAACATCTGTCGGGCATGGGTAGTATAGACACAATGTTAGGGGCGGATAATCGTCCTGAAAGTGTGAGGGTTTCCGACTCACCACCATTGCAATCAATCACGATTTTAAAGAATATACTATGATTGTGATAGTCGATAAAACCATCCCCTAACAGATCGTAACCCGATACCCGGATGCGATTCTTTCCTTGAAATTTCGATGGAAGATCAGTCCAGTGCACGCCATCTGTACTATATACCCAATGATAAAATGAAGGCACATTGGGACTGGGCCCCACCAGCATGACACGGCTGCTGGTATCGGAGGGTAAAATTCCGCTATTGCACTTTATGGGAAAGCCATAGTTATCAATTTTAACGGTGATGTTACTTGTACCGGCTGCACTGTATAATTTAAAATTGAATGTGGTGTCTTCTTCAAGGCCCGGGTTGGTTATTGTAAATGTATTGAACGTAGTAACCTGAACTTCCGGGCCGCACTGAACAGAGCCTCCTCCTCCTTCCCCTCCTGAATCGACATAATATTTAGACACACCACCGCTTGTACTCAGGGTAAAAGACAGCGGGTATTTACCGGATGAGGTCAAAATTGAGGTTTGATTGCTGATGGCACTTCCTCCCGAAAAGTATGGTGTACTTCCGCTCAACATAACAGCAGATGTATTATCGCTGAAAGATGTGCTCAATGAATAGTTATAGTTCGTTTTATAGTCCGTTGTATAAAGGGGACTTATCGAAGAACAGAAATCATCAGGATTCAATGGTACATCTACATTCTCGTTAGAGTCGTTTACCAATTGGGCACTGACATTGAG
>NZ_DAIQRQ010000019.1:39512-59691 GCF_036786105.1 Ohtaekwangia sp. | reverse complement strand
TGTCCGGAGCCAAATACCCTGACACTGTAATTACATAGCCATTCGCAAAATCGGCTTGTGCCACGGCATGTGAGGCTACCAGGAAAAGCATGACTTGAACTAACCTTTTCATAAATCTCATCAGGATCGAATCATTAATATTTTACCACAACCCATTTCATACGGCTCATCTGTCCGGCCTTTGTTACCACCCGTATGCCGTATGTATATTCTGTATTGACCGCGAGCGCCTCGTCTACTGTGCGCCTTTCATCTTGCTTCATTATTCGCCACAGCGTAACCGGCTCGCCTTTCTTTTGCCTGTAGAGCTGATACTCTTCTACGTTGTTCAAGCCATCCTTCCAGAATAACTCGATGTAATGCTTATCGCGATCTACATAGGCATTAAACATATTTACGGTGATGTCGTCCGGATCACCTGCTACCTTTATACTTACCGGGGTGGCTGGCAATGATTCCAGGCCGCTTGAATCTTTGCTGACTAATGTATAGGTATAGAGATGGCCTCTCTGAACTGCTACATCTGTATATTTACCGGGCGTGCTCGCATTGAATTTTGCTACGAGTCGCCAATCTTTTTCAGTATCGGCTTTTCTGAATAATGAATGCGAGGCCACATCTTCATCATGTGAATCAGCCCACGATAATTTCACCTGGTAATCGAACAATTCGTATTTCGTAAAGACGGGTGATGTAGGCGGCACAACATCCGGTTTGATAGCCGTGATGAGCGTAGAAAATTTCGATTGATTATAGCGCTTGTCCAATGCCGTTACCGCATAGAAAACTTTGCGATTGGTGAGGCGCATGCTCACCGTATCAACGAAAGATGTACCCAAGAATATAGAATCGGTTAATGGAGTAAGCTCAGAATTTCTCGAATACATTCTGAACACTTTATAGCCATGCAAGTCTTTTTCGGTATTAGGTGTCCACGATATAATGGCGACACCCGATGAATCAATTTTTACTTTTACACCGGCAGGCGCCTGTGGCGGTATACTATCCAATGGCTGCACCAATACCGGCATGGAAGTACGCGACTCTCCATCGATCGCAACAGCTGTAATGGTAAAGTAATTGGCAGGAAATAACTTATCGTAACGCAAGGATCGCTTTGTTGCACCTATATTTTCAATCACCGGAAAGTAAGGCCCCTGCTCCGTCTGTGATTGATTCAATGTAAAACTTTTAATAAGAGAATTTCCAGCGTCATCAAATTCCCATTCAATAAGAAGGCTACCGGTTTCGTCAACCACGGAACGTATAATGTGCGGAACATAGGTTAGCATTTTCTTCCCTATACCGGAGACAGCTTCCGATGGCGGCCCTACTTCGCCAAAGGTTGTAACACCGCGCACCCGGTAATAATATTTAACATTGTTCATACCCAGTGTGTCAACATAGTGCACACGTGCCGCAGCTCGCTTATTACCCTGTTCACTTATTTTTGTAACCGGTCTTTCGGTAACCCTGTAAAAATTTGTCCCGTCAGAGGAACGCTCAATGAAATAAGCGTTGTAATAATCTTTCAACCCGTTGTAGTCCCAGCTAAGTGTAGCAGCTTTGTCGCCAAAGAAAGCGGCTATATCTGTAACCGCTGGTAGTGGCTTAAAATCGGCAGGGCTGATGAACACTGCGGTTGAATCGATGAATAAAACATTAGCCGGCACTAATGATTTTATGCGGTATAAATATTTCTCGTTTTGCTTTACGTCTGCGTCAACGAGCCCCCACCCTGCAAATAGTGCAGCTTCAAAACTCCGGTCGGCAGCATATAGCGAAAGCGCAAAACGCTGTTCTGCTTCCTGTGCTTTGTTTACGGTTGATAAAATGCCCTGATCATCTTTACCGGATACATCAAAACTATCGCCATATAACGCTTGTGCTATAATGGCGGCATTTTCATCCTGGTTCACCAGGGTTTCCCACAAGGCTAATGCTTTAGGCTTAAATACTCCTATGTCTTTTCGCTCAGGTTTAGCCAGCATGCTTTTATCACGGATAACCGTAAAGCGTGAAACTGAAAAACCATATTTGTTCAATGCTCTCCAGGCTTGTGCATTGCTGGCTCCCCAGCGGATCAGAATTTGCTTTTGCTGTGCCCGTGCCACGGCACGAATAGCCGTAGCGTGTTGCGCATGCGCGTGCATGCAGAAGAAATATATAGCGAGTAACAGAATACTTTTACAAACGCTTTTCATGTTACCGGATCGGATTAAAGTAAGAGAACACAGCCGAAGAACCTTTTTTACCACCCGGCATTACATATTGAAAATTAACCTTGTAAGTACCATAGCGCATAAAAGGAAAAGATTCCATGATGATATAGGCGTATTGGCTTTGCTGTGGCGTACCCAGAAACCTGTTTACTACCTGTGCCTGCAGATCTCTAAAATCCTGGTAGTATATTCTGGGCAAGTCATATATATAAGGCATACGGGTGCTTAGCAGGGCACCAGCACTTTCACTGCCTGCCTGATCCACATAAAGCGACATCAGTGGCAAAGCACGCGAAGGATATAGCCCTAGTTCTGTAGTGTCGCGATTCGTGAGTGTAATTCGGTTGGCTATCGGATAATCCCGATAAATATGAGTATAGATATCTTCCTTGTAGTAGGGATCATCTGCTATCGCGGCCGCCATAACAAGCGGTTCTTCGTTTGTATAAACCGTTCCTGTCAGTTCCTGTATATCAAACGGCTCATAAGATTTCATCAAGGGTTGTAGATTGATTACATCGGAAGACACCTTGCCAACAAACGGATCCTGAATGCTCAGCTTGTTTATCTTATCAGCAAATAATGCATGTTTGCTGGTGCTAAAAGAATAATCCACCAGACTTTTACCCAATCCTACCTGCAGTACATCGCCTGCCTGGTTGTTCTTCACGGTAAGTTCGGCACCCTCTGTTTTAATCGATTGTTCCACCACCGCCGGTGTTGCCGTGGCTGCCGCTGTATTGGCGGGCATCGCGATAAGACCGATATAATAAGTGGATGAAAGATCGAGCTGATTGAGCGTAAAGTCTATACGTCTTTCGGATGTATTATACTGTATCGATTGATTGAATGAAGTTTTATCCGGTCTTCCGATACGGATCTCATATTTCCACTCGGGTGAAAACAAATAAGACTGTCCGCGTTTTAGCTGAATATATCCGGATGTACTCTCATCTCTGTAATAGTTATGCTGCTCTACGACCGGGTATGCATATTCTATATTTGATAGCGGTATATTCTCGGGTGCCGTTCCCGTTGTAAAGGATACTTCTTTTATCTCCTCTGCTTTTTTACCCTGATCTAAAACTGGTTGCCATGTTTGCCCTTGCTGAATTTCGAAGCTCACGCGCACGGAAGCCTTGAGTGTTTTCTGCGGGGGTAAAACTTCCGTAGAGTAATAAGTAGCAATGTCGTGCGTGCTGTTCCATACTATTTTACCCGGCACAACCTGCCCGTTGTCGGTAACTGTAAATTCCTCAAGGCGGACGCGGTAGGTTTTGGTTCCGTTGTCGTCATCTACAGAGAAAGGTTGCTCCATGCGCATGTTAAAGGCAACCTGGGGCGCGGCAAACACATCTATACTTTTTGACTGGTCAATTGGTTTCATGTCTGAGATAACATTCAGCACCAGCGGACTACCAGAATCATTTACTATATGGCAATCATTACCAAACTCAATCTTTAACCGGAAATTGCCACTCACCAATCCGCCCAGCACATCAACCTTAACCGCTAAATAACCTTTCAACACGGTTGGGCTGGGTAATTTTGATTGCAGTAAAACTGCCGAGCTTCCTTTTAACACAGAGAACTTCTTTTTAAAACCAAACAGCCTGATGGAAACACCCACTTCTCCCTGAAGGTATGCATACGCCTGCCCGGTAGAATACCATCCGCCTATCCCGATGGGTTCACTGCTTCCTTCACAATGCGCATCTCCATAGTCGCGCAGCATCACATCAAAACCGGCCCCGGCCCTGAAGTTGGCATATAGTATAGCAATGTTGATGTCGCCGGTTTCGATGGCGAAGCTTGTACCGAATGCAATGCCGCGGCCATCGCTCAGTGCATTCAGGTCGCGCATATAGTCAAGCTTCTGCAGTTCTATACCGAGAATATCGGCAACGGCCTGTGGCGGAGGCGGTGAGTCCAGTACTTTGCTTCCTGTCATAAAATAACCGAGGGTCTTGGTACTGAAGCTTCCTATACCAAACTGAATACCGATCGGGTCTACCGGTGTTCCCATATACAGGTAATATTCACCGGGTGCGATGTGCATAACAGACCATCCTGCTCTGTTTCCATTGCCCACACCACGCAATAAACCTCCGGCTACATTAACATATACATCGAATGTTGAGTGAAATGTTTGCGATGTAAAATCCATCATGATGCCAACATGTGCCGAAATGGTTCCATCCTGTCCCAGCTTCTTTACATCGCCCATAAGTGTTTCGGCTGCTTTGGAGGGTTCATTTACCTTCATATTCTCCAATGCTTTTGCCAGTAAAGGATTATCCTTTACATACGCATTTTCATACTCAGTATAGGTCTTCTGCAGTTGCTCTACATACTCCCCTATATTTTCGGTGCCGGGTATCTTCCCTACAAAGCGGGCATCGCCATAAAAGCCGATATAGCTAAGCCCCATGTTTTTATTAAACCCGATCTCAAAAGAAGCTTCACCGTCTACAACGCTGCGGGTAAACACATTGAACAAAACGGCTGCCTTAATACCAAAATAAGTGTTTGCATCCGGAACGTAATCCAGTCCTATAGCCGTAAGCCCTTTGGAATCCGTTGTCTTTTTCATGCGGTAAAACGCACCACCGCCAAATCCGTGAATACGAAACGGCCCCACAACCGGAATACCATCGCCATACGACACCGATCCGTCTACAAGCCAGTAGCGAAAATCCCTGGCTCCAAAAATGGCTCGCGCTTTTACATCTACTTTAATGGGGATAAAGGTGGCATCCAGTTTTCCGGCTATACCATTGCCATATACCGGGTCGTCATCCATCATTACAATCGTGCCGGCTATCTTTAAACAACCGCTTATCGTTGCGTTGATAGAGATTGCGCCAATATTTATACCGTCATACTTCCAGGACTGATCGCCATTGTCTTCTTTTTTAAGAACGCCCTTCACTTCCACGCGGGCACTTCCTCCGAATTGAGCTTCCATCAGGTTGAGCTTGATCGTGAAGCCAAGCTTTGCTTTGCCATTCATGGCAGTAACCGCTATATCGTCTAACGACACCGGGAAGTCTGCAAATTTTACCTCGCCTTTATAGCCAAAGTACTCCACTTCCAGGTAAGGGCTTTCTGTCATCAGGTGAAGAGACTTGAATTCTATACCTTTAAATTCACCCAACGACTTTCCATTTTCATCTTTTGAGAGCTTCAAGCCCATGCGTCCGTGCAACATGGCTTCGGGTTCAAACTTGTCATCAACCACCTGCAACTGAACATACGAGTTCGGATCAATCTCTACTTCGGCATTCCAGACGGTAAACCTGAACTTGTTAACTGTTTTGACATTAAGGAGATATTTATCGGGCATCATAATGCCCTCGTAGGCAAATGTATCTTTCTCGGCAACCGGGAGACCGATCAACCCATTAAAGGAAGCTTCGGTAAGATTATTCGCTTCAAGCGATATACTGATCTGATCCACTGAAAACTTCCAACCTGATGCGGTGCCTTTAGATATAGGAAGAATATTCTTTCCCACAAAAGTACCCGACAATCCATTGTTGTCGATAAGCATATTAAAGCCGGTAAAGGAAATCCTTTTGTTTGTATCCGATTTATCCTTGAACTGGGAAGGTAATGTTATACTTATATTTTTTGCGTATACACCACGCCACAGTTCAGGGCTGTTGGGCACCATGTAGTTTGTTTCATAATTGCGCGGGTATACTATTGAGGGGCTGTTGCGCAGATCGCTAAGATCCAACACGGCAGTATTGACATTAAAAATGACACCGCTCAGTTCGGGTATCTCAAAATCAGGAAGACTTAACTCAATCAGTATATCGCTCCAGTCGGCTACTATGGTTGAAAAAGATCCTTTAACTCTTTTATCCGGGCTTTCATACGGTTTGCCATTTGCATCTACCGGTATCAGTAAACTTCTGGGAAATTCAACATCGGCCGATATTCCCAATTCCTTAAAGCCATTACAGTCGAATGCGAGATAGGTTTGCGAACTGGCAGACGCAGGCTGTTTTATGTTGTTTCCGCCTTTTAATATCAAGGCACTCGAACCGCCGTTAATGCGTATCGGCAAATCGCCCAGCAACACCAGTTTAGCATCTCCAACAATCCCTCCCTGGTAGGTAAGCTTTATACCTTCAAGCCCAAAGAATAATTCTTTCGGTTCTTGCGGTATTTCAATCTTTGCAAAGGCTGTTAGCTCAGCATAGTCAGCGCCAAATTTAACCTGGCTAACGGCTATCGTAACCGTAGTGCTGTTAACAACTTTTTTTATACCTACCGGTAATTCAAACAATCCATCCGGTCTTAATTCACTTACATAATTTCCCAGCGCTTCAAGTTTATCGAAAGCATCTTTGGCAGTTGCCTTTAGAGACGCTACATCTTTACTCTGGCCAACATAACTGTTCAGGTATTCTTGTGTAAGTTCACTGGTTTGTTGGGGTAAGAGAAAATTTTCAGATAAATAGCCAAGCTGGGGGAAGGCCCGGAGCAGCTCAGCTTTGTCTTCTTCCCCTGATCTTACACTTGTCGAATCCTTGTCAGTAAAATAGGGTGAACAATAGGCATAACCTGAAATTGTCAACAACAAAACAAGTTTTAAATGGCGAACGCTTCTGAATAATCCTGAGTAAAATAAACCCATGTATCGATGTGTAGTCTGTATTAGTAAGTAGGTTGATAGCTTTTAAGCAACGGGTAGCCTACCCGGCCTGAGTTGGAATCTAAAGATGATGGTTGTCTAACATTGGTCTAACTATTCTGATACACATCGCTTTACCCGACTGAGTATACTTTCACAGATTATAATCATGGATACGTTTGCCAAATAAACCTAACAACCCATTGGCTAATCGATTTGAATTATAAAAACAAAATAATACCCCCAACTTCTCTTGCCTTGCGAGGCAGCAAAAGTATATAAAAATCAATCAACTCTACACAACATGCTTAATTTTTATACTATATATATAATGACATCTTAAAAATTATACTCCGTCATAATGCGGTATACCAGCGATCTCCTAAGATGCGTCAGCGGATTATACCAGCGCACAAATTTCGATGTTCTATCGAAAAAAAATCACCATCTATCGATTAACAGAAGCTGTTAGGCGTGGAATAAGGACGTAATGGAATATGCAGCACAAAAAATAAATACCATTATATACGGTATACAGAAACCAATATAAGCTACGCTGGTATTACCTGTAATATTTTACGCGAAGTACACAGTAATAAAGAAAAGAGCAGTCACATTTAAGCACCGATGCTACCGGCGGTTAATAATTCTCTGACCGGCTTCTTGTGTACCGGCCAGAATAAGGTTTCCATAACATTTTTTCGGATATATACTATACCGGATTTTTCCGGTATTTAGACATTTTTACAATCCGGGGCGATAGGCATATCACCAGGTCGATTGGTTGCGTGAATCGTTTATGCTATTTGTACGAATGCGCGGTAGCTTTCTCCAGCGTCTTCAGCAGGTCTTCCAGGTGCATGGGCTTGCTCAGGTAATCGTCCATGCCTACATCTATACATTGCTCTTTATCGCCTTGCATCATGTTGGCGGTCATGGCCACAATAAATGATTCGCATTGTAATTCCTGCCGGAGTATTCGTGTTGCTTCAAGGCCATCCATTTCGGGCATCTGCACATCCATGAGAATCACATCGTATTTGTTTACACGCAACTCATTCAAAACCTCAACACCGTTGCTAACCACTTTGGGCGAGTAGCCAAGTTTGTTCAATATTCGCAGTGCCAGTTTCTGATTTACCAGATTGTCGTCAGCAACCAGAATGGTGAGCGGATTTGTTTTCGCAAAGTCATCCGAAAGCAGCTTCTCGCCCTGCATGGCCCGTGGTTGCACTTTACGCTCGTGCCGCAATGCCTGGAATATAATTTCATTCAATTGCTTCTGATGCACCGGTTTGGTGAGTATATGATAAAATAATTCCGATAGCTCACCGGTCTTTTCTGTGCCCAGGGAAGAAAGGAGCAACACGGGCAATTTAGGATGTGTACGTTTTATAATCTTCGTAAACTCTACACCGTCCATTACCGGCATATTGTAGTCGGTAATGATCGCATCTATCTGCGAATTCAGCTGCATGATCTCCAGCGCCTGTGCAGCCGAGTCTGCCACCACCGGCACGAGCTTCCATTGCTCCAGTTGTGTTTTCAGGATTAACCGGTTGGTTTCATTATCATCTACCACCAACACTTGCTTGCCTATACAATCGTTCTGGTTCAGGTAAACGTATTTCTGGAATGGCTCATCCGCTGACGTTGTAGCGATGGTAAAGGTAAAAACGGAGCCCACACCCGGTTTGCTGGAAAGCGCTATATTCCCTCCCATTAACTGCACCAGTTTTTCAGATATAGCAAGACCGAGACCGGTGCCGCCATACTTGCGCGTAGTAGAGGAATCTACCTGGGCAAACGACTTGAACAACAAATGCTGCTTGTCTTCAGGTATACCAATGCCTGTATCCCGCACCGAGAACGTCAGGCCCAGTTGATTGTTCTGTACCGGTATATCTCTGGTTACAGCAATATTAATAAAGATTTCTCCTTCACTGGTAAATTTTATAGCGTTCGAAACCAGGTTCATCAGCACCTGCCGCAGGCGTACACTGTCGCCTATAATTTTGTTCGGCACGTTGGGTTCGATCTGATATATAAGATCAAGTCCTATCTTGGCAGCTTTTCCGGCAAATACATCCAGCACGCCTTCTACGCACGAGCGCAGATCGAATGATATTTGCTCAAGCTCCATTTTGCCGGATTCGATCTTGGAGAAATCCAGTATATCGTTTATAACGGTTAACAGGTTATCGCCACAGCTGCGGATTGTTTCGGTATACTCGAACTGCTCGGCCGTAAGCGGAGTTTCTGCCAGTAGTGAGGCCATACCAATAACGCCGTTCATTGGCGTTCGTATCTCATGGCTCATGGTTGCCAGAAATATACTCTTGGCCCGGGTGGCTTCTTCTGCTTCCTTGCGCGCCTGTTCAGATTCAGCTTTCTGCTCCGTAAGTTCTGCATTGATCGTCTTCAGAAATTCAGCCTGTGCTTCAAGCTGCTCCTTCTGCCCTACCACTTCTGCTGTACGCTCAACTACCAGGCCTTCCAGTATATCTTTTTGCTTTTTAACCGAGTTGATACGAACACGGTAAAATGTAAAGGAACTCCCCACCAGGATCAGCCCAACCGTGGCACGAAACCAAAGCGTTAACCAGAAAGGTGGTGTTATCACGATACGAATAGCAGCACCTTCTTCGTTCCAGATACCATCGTTGTTCGATGCCTTCACCTCAAATGTATATTCGCCCGGATCAAGGTTTGTATAGGTAGCATCGTGCTTGTTCCCTACATAGTTCCAATCTTTGTCGAACCCCGTGAGGCGGTATGCATATTGGTTGTTTTCAGGAGACGTAAAGTTCAAGGCTGCAAATTCAAACGAAAAAACCGACTGATCGTACGAAAGCCTGATTTGCTTTGTCTCGCCAATGTGTGCTTTGAGAATCGAATTTCTATGATGTGAAACTGATTTATTAAAAAGCTGAAAGTCGGTTATTACCACCGGTGGTATAACCGGGTTATCCAGTATACTGTCGGGATTAAATACATTGAATCCATTGTTGCCACCAAAATATAGCAGGCCGGCTCTTGTCTTCAGGGAACTGTTATACCCGAACGAGTTTCCCTGCAGTCCATCGGTTACTGTATAATTTTTAAATTTCCTGTTAACCGGATCAAACCGGCTCAATCCTTTATTGGTGGCAATCCACAAATTGCCACGTACATCTTCTTCAATACTCATGGTAGCATTACTGGGCAATCCATCCTTTAACTGATATGCAATAAAATGCCCGGTTTTCCTGTCAAAACGATTCAATCCATTGATCGTACATATCCAGATATTGCCTTTGCTGTCTTCAAAAATATCCTGGATGGTATTGTTGCTGATGCTGAGCGAGTCATGCTCATCGTGCATATAATGTGTAAATACATTTGTTTGGGGATTGTAACAATCTATACCGCTAAGCTCTGTACCGATCCAGAGTATATGGTTGCTATCTTCGAATGTGAGAAACACGCGGTTGCTGCTTAACCCGTTGGCACTTCCTTCACGATGAAAATAGCGCGTTACACGATTTGCCTTTCGGTCGATCCTGTTGATACCGCCTGCATACAACGAAACCCAAATGTTATTATCATGATCATTGATAACTCCGAACACTTCATTTACCAGGAGGCTGCTGGAATCGCCCGGTATATTTTTATAGTGTGTGAACTGCTGCCGTGCACGATCGAAAAAATTTAAACCACCGGCCCAGGTACCCGCCCATATATTCTGGTCTTTGTCCAGCGCTATACACGTTGCATAGTCGCCACTCAGGCTGTTCCTATTTGCTTCTTTTCTATAATGACGAAACGTGTGCTTCTCCGGATCGAAAACATTTATACCGCCACCATCTGTAGCAATCCATATCTTCCCTTCATTATCTTCTGCAAAGCCGCGAACATCGTTATCGCTCAAACTCTGTCCGTCATTTGCATCAAATGCATAGTGTATAAATTTCTTCTGGTTCCAGTCCAGGAAATTAACGCCTGCACTGGCGGTACCCACCCACATATTTTTAGAGCGGTCGCGATAGATAGCGTGAACCGAATTTTGTATCAAACCGCTTCTATCGTTACCATTGCCATAGGTGGCAACCATACCCGTCTGTTTATCGAGTATACATAAACCGCCATTTTCTGTTCCGATCCAGATGCGTCCATCGGCATCCTGGTTTACGATCATCGTTTCATTATTACTCAGACTATATTTATTGCCTGGTTCATGATGATATTGTTGAATGGCATGGGTACTGGTATTAAGCCGGCATATACCTCCGCCCTTGGTGGCGATCCACAAGTCGCCATCGCGATCCAGGAAAAGATCGCGCACAAATTCGGCACTCAGCGATTCGGCAGACGCATGGGGTTGATAGTGTGTAAATATAGTACCGGATACATCCAGCATGTCGAGTCCTTTGGCAGTGCCAATCCACAGATTGCCCCGGGCATCTTCCTGGATGGCCAGTATTTCGTTGGAGACAAGGCTTGTGGCATTATTTTCCCGGTGCGTGTAGTATGTTATTTTCGTTCTGCTTCTGTCGAGTTTGCACAAGCCCTGATCAGTACCTATCCACAAGTTACCGGCACGGTCTTCAAATATATCTTCTACATTATTGCTGGGTATAGCGTAAGGACGGCTGCCCGCCTTGATCTGCATAAATGAATCATCGCTACGGTCATATCGGCTCAATCCGTTATAGGTAGCTACCCATAAAAAACCATTGTGATCTTCGAGTACATCGGTGATCCAGTTTCCATTGATACTGGTGGAGTCGCCCGGTATATTTTTATAGACAACGAGTTTGTTGCCATCGTACTTGGTGAGGCCATCAAAGGTACCAAACCACATAAACCCGCGCTTATCCTGAAGTATACACCGGATGTGGTTGTCTTCAAGCTTTATGGTTTTAAACCTGATGGATCGCTGTGCCTCCGCATGGAAGAGCAGACATACTATAAGAATTATGATACCGGATGCCTTCTTACAAACCATACCTTACTTTTATGATGCCCCTGCAGAGTAAGAATTGCCACTGTACGTCTGAAATGATGCAATGTCAATTACCAATGCCGCCAATTTTTTCGCAAGGTCAATAATTACCGTACATCAGGGCATCAGGAAAAAACGGATTAGGCATCAGGAAATTTCCTATTCTGAGTGTACAGCAGCCTGATGCTGATTTATTTGTCGCAACAAGTCGTGAACTTTTCCCTAGGTAGTTCATTCCAAATCTGAACAATCACTACGTGTTGAACCTGCTGTCTGGACGAACCCTGCGGCGGCTGATCATGTCATGATCGCTGCCATCGGAATATTTATCCACAACTATGGGATGGAATTATGAAAAAAACAGGGCAATGAGGCTTTTTTAAATTATCTTGGCATAAGGGTATAATTTACCTGCATCAATAAATATATATGAATCGTATTCTTATAGGGCTGAGCTTCGTTCTCTTTTTCAATACCTTTTCTGTTCAATCTCAGCATCACGAAAAATCGGCGTATATAGCTTCCGATCTGTTTCCAGCCTTACCCGGATTACCAACCGGGAATCCCTATCGCACTGCCACGGGTGAACCAGGACCGGCCTACTGGCAAAACCGCGCCGATTATAAAATCGATGTTGTATTGAATGATAAAACTGAAGTGATTACCGGCACTGAAACCATAACCTATACGAATAACAGTCCGCAGTCACTTTCGTTTCTATGGTTACAGTTGGATCAAAATGTATACAGAAAGCATTCGAAGGGGCTGGACAGCCAGTTATTTCTTACGAATAGTGCATCGACCGCCACACCTGCCGGTGGCTTTACCATTGAGGCTATAACGTTCCAGGATTCAAAGACAGCCTCAAAAGAGGCGGTATATACTGTGCATGATACCCGTATGCGGGTGGATCTTTATACTCCGCTGGCATCGGGCCAACAACTTTCTTTCCAGATAAAATACAGCTATAAATTTCCGCATAACTTCCGGAATGCCGATTTCAATGTAAATCGCACCGATATACTGGCCACCCGAAATGGCGATATATATTCTGTAGCACAGTGGTATCCGCGTTTGTGTGTGCTCGATGATGTGAGTGGCTGGAATACGCTGCCATACCTGGGTAACGGAGAGTTTTACCTGGAATATGGAAACTTCGATGTAAACATCACACTTCCCTCTGCCTATATTGTAGAAGCATCGGGAGACCTTCTCAATCCGGAAGATGTATTAACACCCGCGCAACTCGAACGCTGGAAGAACGTCAGATCATCTGACAAAAAAGTATATATCCGGAGAGCAGAAGAAGTTACGGATCCTGCCTCGAGGCCTTCCAAACCTGATTGCACCTGGAAATTCCGGTTAACCAATGCCCGGGATTTTGCATGGACTGCCTCTAAAGCTTTTGTTTGGGAGGGTATTGGAATTACGTTGCCGGGCGGTAAAAAGGTATGGGGAAGTTCGCTATACCCGGTTGAATCGAAGCTCACTGAAAGCTGGGACCGATCGGGAGAGTATATCAAATTTACTTTGCAGCATTTCTCGGGCAAATGGTATGAATATCCGTATACGAAGGCGGTAAACGTTGCATCGAACCTGGACGGAATGGAATACCCGGCCCTGGTTTTCTGTTCTGCCAAAGACAAAGGAAATATGTACTGGGCGGTTGTAAACCATGAATTAGGGCACACCTGGTTTCCAATGATTGTGGGCAGCAATGAACGCCGATACGCCTGGATGGATGAAGGCCTGAATGCCTTTATGGATAATATAGCAACCCGCGAATTTAACGGAGGTGAGTTTAAAGGCTATCATGAAATAGATATACCGGTTGCAGCACTTTTTGCAGACTCTCTCCCTCCTGTCATGACTCGCCCCGATGCCATTGCGGGAAACGAAGTATACACCGTTCAATATCAAAAAGTGGCTTACCTGCTGGCGTTGCTGAGAGAGCACATCGTAGGCAAAGAGCAGTTTGACGCTGCGTTTCGAAACTATATCAGCCACTGGGCTTACAAACATCCTTCTCCGTGGGATTTTTTTAACAGCATGAATAACTCGACCGGTGAGGATTTATACTGGTTCTGGAAATCCATGTTTCTCGAAAATTACAGGTTGGATCAGCGCATCGCTAACGTGATCAATCCTTCTACAGGGAAAAATGGAAAAGCAATTGTAGTGATCGAGAACATGGATAAAGCAGCCATGCCGCTACAGATTGAAATTCAGTTCGAAACCGGGAAGAAAGAACTTTATAACTTACCGGTAGAGATATGGGAACAAGGATCGGTTTATAAATTTATTCCCGATTCCGAAGGCACCATCAGCAAAGTCGTTATTGACCCACAGGGTATATATCCTGATGTTAACATTGCGAACAATAGCTGGAGCAAGTAAAAATATCTATATTACTTCTCACTTTCGATCCTGAAAAAATCGAAATCAACGTAACCGCCAGTTTCACGGGTCGCATAATTAAACAAGCCGAAACGATAACCCATAAAGTGTGGCAATGTATAGGCCATGTGAAGCGGTGCTCCGATCGGTGCCCACGATTTACCATCTATACTATAGAAGAACCTGGCAATGTCTTTCATATCATGAAAGTCGCACACCGCCTTTAGATATACTACGTTTTGTGTAAGTGGAATACGCTGTACTTCGACTGGCCTTTCGGTTTCAGCACTGATCATTACCATGGATTTATTCATTCCATCATACTTCACTCCTGCCAATCCATACCTGCGTTGTAATAAAGCAAGCCCTGCAAAATCTCCCGCTTTCATCTTCGACACGTCCAGTGCCGTGACAGCAGAACATGCCGGGCCGATGGTGCGCTGTGTTAATGTATTTACCGCTTGCGTGAACAGTGTATCGATGCGACCGGTTGCCAGGCGGAGATACCCTTTGCGTGCCGTTACAGACCATAGTTTGCTATCGGGGTTATGATTCCACTGCCAAACCAGTGGCAGTGCAGGCTCTCCTTTCTTGCGATCAAACTCATCCGAGGCCACTATGCCGGGTAGTAAACTTTTATTCGCGGGCAGATCAAGCACCTCCGGCACCTTTCCATTTATACCCAACACAGGCCAATCGTTTTGCCAGGTAACGGGCACCAGGTACGGTATTCTCCCTACAGCACCATAATCACGAAACAAATACGCATACCATCTTCCGTCCGGAGTATCAATCAGTCCACCCTGCGCTACCCCCATATCCTGCAGGGCTACACGACCTTCATACGGTCCGGTAATTTTATCGGCCCGGTGTATAACCACAGTGCGCATCCCTCCCTTCGGCCAGGTAATGTTAAACAAGTAATACTTTCCCTTGACTTTGAACAGCTGCGATCCCTCTGATGGCAGGCCTGTATTTGTGCCGGCGGGTGCGCTTGCATTCTCAATCACTACCTGTTCCGTTGTACCGGGCTTTATACCCGATGCATCTTCCCGCAGTTCCACCAATTTTAGTTTGCCACTGCCATAGATGAGATATACCCGCCCATCATCATCAAAGAACAATGTATGATCGTGATAAGCCGGTGCAAATGAGGTTATTTTCCAGGGGCCTTTCTCAATATCGCGGGTTGTATAGATATACGTCCTGCCGGTTGTCTGTGCGAAGGTGGTAACGTAATATATACCGTTGTGATACCGTAGGCTGCTGGCCCATGACCCGGCTCCGTAGGCATTCTTTCCATTTGCCAGGTTCAGTGCTTCTGCACTGGCAAGTGTATCATAAGCATAATTTACAAGTTGCCAATTCACCAGGTCCATGGATTTCATAATGGGCACACCAGGGCTCAGGTGCATGGTGGTACTGCTCATATAGTATACATGGCCTACCCGGATCATGGACATATCGGGTACATCGGCAAAGATGATCGGGTTATGAGCCCGCTGCGCCTGCAATGGTACAGTTGCCATGAGCAACATGACGCACATGAAAATATGCTCTTTAAAAATACGCGCCATGCAACCCGGCATCATGCTCGTCATTGTTTTATGATCTTGTTTTTATCCGGATAACCGTTAGCGACATGGCCGGTGCAGTATATTCAATCTTCCTGCTGACTTTTATTACTGATTCCACTGGCGCTATAGCCTGTGGGTTCTCCAACGTATTCTGCGCATCGGAAGCTCCGGTTAATATAGTTTGTATTGCGGTGAGTTGTATACTCTTAAAATTCGCCAGGTTGATTTTCATACCCCGGGCTTGCGTGCCGGTATTGACCAGTTTTAAAATAACATCGCCCGTTTTATTATCCTGCACGCACGATGCAGCCAGTGTAGTATCCTTGGCATTATAAGAGACTATGCGATGGATGTATACATCGCCCTGATGGGTTGAAAACATTTTTTGCACATAGTAGTTGGGCGTGAGGCATATATTGTTGTTATCAAAAAAGATCATATCCGGTTTCCATTGCGTATGATTCTTCTTCGCGAGCAACGGGGCATACGAAGCCATGTGTACAACATCGCCATTGCGTTCGAGCGATGTCATATAGGCCGCCTCGGCCAAAGCATTCTTCAACGTATTGCCCCACGAGGCATATTCACCTAAATATACTTTTGACTTGCTTCGGTCGTAAGCATCATAGCGATCAAGATGGCCCATGAACCATTCGGGTTCTTTGTAGTAATGCTCATCTACTACAGGCACTGAAAGGTTATTTGCAAACGCCCATCCCTTCGAAAAATCTTCTCCGTCCGGAAAAGGCCCCACCGTTCCAACAATGGTAATGCGCGGATATTTTGCCTTCACAGCACTATATATCATTTTGAAGCGCTCTTCAAACGCAGGTGTAATCTTATCTTCATTGCCTATGCCTATATACTCCAGGTTAAAAGGTGCAGTGTGTCCTGCCGCGGCGCGTTTCGCTCCCCACACGGAAGTGGCTGGTCCGTTCGCCCACTCAATGAGATCGAGCACATCCTGTATATAATTTTGCATGTCGTCCATCGGAATAGCTTTTTGCCCGGTGCTACCAATACGCCAGGTGCCGCCGGAATTTTGGCAGCTTACAGCAGCGGGCAACACAGGCAATGGCTTCGCCCCTATATCTTCACAGAACTGAAAATACTCATAATATCCCAGGCCGGCTGTCTGGTGATAGCCCCAGATATTTTTTTGTTCGATGCGCTGTTCGATCGGGCCGATGGTGTTTTTCCATTTATACATATTTCCGACACCATCGCCATGCACAAGGCATCCTCCGGGAAAGCGAATAAATTTCGGTTTAATCTCCGCCAGCGCCTGTGCAAGATCAGCACGTAAACCATTCGGACGGCGCTTGAAAGTCTTTTCCGGAAACAAGGAGATCACATCCAGGGCAAGCTTACCGGTTGATGTAACCAGTATCACCAGCGATGCACTGTCGCTCGCAGCAGAGGGTGTTAAACTGGCAGTATATTTCTTCCAATCGCTGGACGATGTGGAGAGTGATTGCTCGGCGAGTATTTTTCCCTTCGGAGTTTGAAGGCTTACGGACAATGATATAGGAGCACCAGTTAACTGTCGGGCTAAAAACGACAATGTATAAGTATCGCCAGCCTTTACCGTCATTCCATCAAACCCGGGATTTTTGATACCTATACCTGCATCGCCTACGTGCTCGACATTCAAAACTATATAATGAGGATTATTGGGATTAACCGGATGGTTGGTTTCTACCTGGATCGATCCGTACGAAAACCCGGGCGTGATATACTCCCAAAACGAAAACGGCCCCCACTCTTGCCTATCTGTAGGACTATATTCAAACGAACGATTTTGCACCAGCTCTGCATACAAACCGCCATCGGCAGCATAGTTGATGTCTTCGAAAAAAAGTCCGAACAGATCGGGGCTGATCTTCTTCGGCTGTGCTGCTGCCGATAACATTAAACCGATACCGGCTATAACAGCCAGAGTTGATTTACGGAAATCTATCATTACTTTATTTTAATCAAACATTCAGATGTATCCCAAACAAATGGGCATTGCAAGTAAAGCAATCGATTGAAATATTTGTCATTTTTACACTTATTATTTTTTTATTTGTTAGAATGGGGATATCTATTAATTTAAAATAATGGACAAGGAACATCGGTCAACGAAGGTTGAAATTAAGTCTCATGAAGACATGTAACCGATAACCCATCTGTGTTACTCTGCTCCTGAGTAGCTGTCGGGATATGGGAAGCTTTTTAAAATAACGAACAAGGAGTGTTGAGTAACGCATGCGGAAGTGAAGAAGTCACGAACTGCATGCAGATACTTTCAGCAGCCGGAAGCTAAAAGTCAGCAGCTTGAGGCTTATATACTCTCACATCTACGATATCCGTAAGATGTACCGGGTTTTGCTGAAGCATTTTTCCGTTATAATCGGGCTGATGGATGGCTATTAATTTATTGGCTTCGTTCTGTGGATCAACATCGATGCGGTTCACGCGGGTAATTACAAACTGGCGATCGGTAGATGATACGATATACAATCCTACCAGGATGCCATCATTCATACTTTGAACAAGTCCTTCAAGCTTATCGTGCGAAGCCATATCTTAAATATAGTTGCCAAGCTAGCACCGTATAGGATACAATATTTGCCCGATGTAAATGGGAAACATCGCTTGTAACAAAAAATCAAAAAGTGCTTGATTTTCCAGTGCGATCACGGGAGCTTTCTGGATCACGATCTTTAATTTCGTAGCAGATAATACATTACTTTCTTTGTTGTTGAAACACCTACTGTACGGTATTGTATATTTCTATACGCAATCACTATGACTGCAATCGAAGGAAGTATTGGCACATTTTTTTATTGTGTTAGGCTTCTGTTGGCTATATATCTTTTATTATGACTATACTATATGCGGAGGACGATATTGATGACTTCCTCTTTTTTTGCGAGGTGATTGAAACAATTGACCCCACCATTCAATGCGTGAACGCTACAACAGGCATAGAAGCGCTTGAAATGCTGGACCGCATTGATACTCTTCCGGATTTCATTTTTATTGATATCAACATGCCGGCTATGGATGGAAAGGCATGTCTTAAAGATATCAAGAATGACCCGCGCCTTAAGTCTATACCGGTTATCATCTACTCCACCAGTAACAGCCCCATGGATATTGAGCAATGTATGCAATTGGGTGCCGCGGCATACCTGGTAAAACCTCACTCATTTGACGACATTGTTGCTTCGCTTTCCAAAATTGTTACAGGTAAGCTACGCAACGACAATGCCCATAGTGATATAACGAACGTTGCAGGAAACAACAAGTAATTGCTATGGTTAGTTTTCGCCCCGTAAGTGAGGAGACATCTTTATGGAATTAGGTACGCAGTGATGAAATTGGTAGGGAACTGTAATTTCATAGCTGTATAGATAGGCAAACTATAGAGTTATGGCAATTAACATTAATCATTCTGATTCTGCTGGCAGTAGCTGGATTTATCTGGATAGGCATAAAGGCAGCAAAAACAGTAAAAATAATCCTACCTACAGTCACCAACGATAATCTTACTAATAAAAGCCTGCAGCAGAAGTGTTAACCACGCCGTAATTGCGACCGTACAAAATGAATGGTGAAAAGTATTGCTATAAAAGTGAGCAGATCTATCAGCAAGGTTATCAGTAAGTCGTATAGCATCGAATAACCGGGCAGCATTGTCCAACTTGCCGGAACATAATCACGGTGCAGTGACGAGATTATGATCACTATTCTTTGGAAGTAAGGCGCGAATAATAGCAGCAGCGCTATAGTTACGCGTACCGGTTTTATATTAAGTCGTTTTACCCACAATATCTGCGGAAGTGCTCCAAAATATAAAGGGTTAAGTAAGTAAGCAAACCAGTACGGGCCTGTAAACCGGGTTAATATAGAATAGCCATCTTCCGTTTTATAAAGATCGTATTGACCGGCTGCCCAGAAGAAGAGAAAGCCTATTGCGATAACTCTGATTACAGCTATGGCTGTATCTGTCAAACCTGCCAATAACTTATTTCTGCTCTCCTGTTTAAAGCGAACAAAGGATGTAACCAGAATGAAGATTCCGAAGCCGGCGAAAATGGAGTTAATAATCCCGTTGATCACATGATTGCGTCTTGGCAAAATGCCATATTAACTATATTACAAATCACTGCATTACCAGCCTCCATCACAGAAAAATGTATTGTCTATCAGAAGTTTTTTCATGGTAGCCATGCGCCTTGTCGTTTCCTACATACCGGCGGAGCAGTATGCTGAACTTGATTGCCGATAATATATACATATAGTTTAGTTTAGCATGATGCCGGCACTTAAAAGGCGGGCTTTGTTTCTCCAAATATGACGAAAT
>NZ_DAIQRQ010000019.1:6840-39412 GCF_036786105.1 Ohtaekwangia sp. | reverse complement strand
ATATGACGAAATTATAATTACCCAAAACAGAAAGCAAAGAAGCCACCTTTCGGTGGCCTCTTCTGTCATGGATGAGCTAAACTAAAATTATTTTCTGATCAATCGCTGCTTTAACACATTGCCGTCAGCGTTTACAGTAATGATATATACTCCGGTAGGAATACTTTTCGTTTTAAAGTCGATTGTTACAGCCGATACATCCTGTTGCAGCTCTTGCAATACAGCATATCCACTCATATCCTGCAGCACGATCGAAACATTTTCACGTTGCGCACCGAGTGTCAGGTTAAGCACATCGCTGAACGGATTCGGGCTGGCCTCTATTGATGAAGAAGTTTCCACAGCAGCCGTTTGTACTTCTGCAGACTCTACGCGGGCAGTTGTAGTAGTTTGTGCTGTCAACGCAATAATTTCAATACCATTTACTTGCGGATTACCTACTGAGCGTATAAAGTCGAGGTCCAGTGTACCGTCTGTAACGGTTATTGTAAACTGCTTCTTCAGCGCATTCATACCGGCTTCTGCATAAATATCTACGTTACTCAGCATGCGTGTGCTCTCCGCATCAACGTGGAATACGCGTGCTCCTGCTGCCTTTACACCACCGGCGTATGGAGTTTCGGCAAAGTATAGATTTACCTGGTATGTGCCACTCTGCACCGGAAAATTCCACTGCATGGTAGTGCCACCGTAAGCAGGTGAATAACGGTTGGGGCCAAACAGGTTGTTAGGGGCACCGGTTGTGTTTGTACCAGACCATGTAGAACCACCCGCAGTATAGTTAGCACATGCTGCATCGAGATACTGGGCCTTGGCCGCCTGTGTATCGGATATCCAGTTGATGGGTGTAGCACTGATCGCCACACCACCCGCGTTGATGCGGAATATAGGAGTCGCTACGGCAACAGCATTGTTTACAGTTACCACAACATCATCTGATGCTGTTGCGCCGAGATTATCAGTAACCGTCAGTCGGAATGTATAGGTACCTGCCACCAATGCCGTTGCCGACAGGGTAGACGTTGTGTTTCCTGATAATGTTGCACTCGGGCCGCTCTGTAGTGTCCAGGCATACGCGCGGATTGTTCCGTCTGCATCGCTGGCTGTTCCGGCAAGTGATACACTGGACGTTGGAAGTGTTATCGTTTTATCTGCACCGGCATTTACAACAGGCGCGTTATTTACAGTAACTATCACATCATCTGAAGTGCTGGCACCGGCGTTATCGCTTACGGTAAGCCTGAAAGTATATGTACCGGCCACGAGCGATGAAGCTGATAATGAAGCAGCCGTTGTTCCTGATAATGTAGCGCTCGGTCCGCTTTGCTGTGTCCAGGTATAAGAGGCGATAGTTCCATCTGCATCACTGGCTGTTCCGGTAAGTGACACGCTCGAAACAGGAAGTGTTATCACCTGATCTGCACCGGCATTTACTGCTGGCGCGCTGTTCACCACAATCGTTACATCGTCTGATGCAGTAGCACCTGCGTTGTCTTGTACTGTAAGTCTGAATGTATAGGTACCGTCTACCAGCGAAGAAGCCGACAATGTTGCTGTTGTTGTTCCTGTCAGCGTTGCAGCAGGACCGCTTTGTTTTGTCCAGGTATAGGAAGTAATAGAACCGTCTGTATCGGCAGCCGACCCCGAAACAGTGATCGCTGATGTAGGCAGGGTAACAGTCTGGTCGGTCCCGGCACTCACGGTTGGTGTTGTGTTTGAAACGGTCTGCATTTCAAATGCACCTATATCATATACACCACCGGAAGGTCTTGCTTTGTTATCGAAGTCGAACGTTACACCATAAGTAGATACTGAAGCACCTTTATTCAGCGCCGGCGATGTGCTCAACAGGTGATAGTCGCCTGCTGCCGCATTTGCAAATTTTACATCATCAATGTTCGCACTATAGTAGTTGTTGGCTTCATCCATCTTAACCGATGTCATTGTTTTGTTGACATAGACACCGCTACCCGGCTTGATAATAATGTTGTTGATAAAGTGGTTCATGCTAACACGTTCTGCAGCGATCTTCAAACCGTCACTACCGGGTGTAATAATAGTATTGTTGATAAATGAAAAACCGGAACCGAGTGTACCGCTGGTAGTAGCATCATCGCAATATATACCAATGCTGCCCGCACCAATGATCACGTTGTTGTAAATAATGTTATCTGCTTTGCCCTGTACAATGATACCGTTACCTGGACCATTTTTGACAACGTTGTTATACATCAGTCCGCCTGTTCCAAGACCGATCTGAATTCCATTGTTCTGATAGCTCGCAAAAGGGTCCTGGCCGAAAAGCTCTACATTGTTGTCATGTATTTCGCAACCGGAAGATGCCGCTCCTACCTGGATTGCCTCCGCACCGCTGTTGCGTACAATGTTCTTATAAACTTTACATCCAATAATATCATGAGGATACAGCGTAGTGCCGCTGCAAGATGTATTACCTGTCCAGCCATTGTAAAAAGAGTTACCAATATAGAACCCTTCTCCTTTTACATCGTGTACATAGTTTTCGTGAACAGACACGTTATACATCGTAAACACACCGCGGTTAGCAGAAAGATCGCACCGTGGGTCGGTCTTAATCATCATACCGGCAAAGCCTGATCCATATACCTCAACATGGTCTACTTCTACATCCGAACTCAGGTCAGTTACTACAAATGAGTTGGATCCGCTTTTTGTAGCAGCACAGCGTATACCATAATTATTAGCGGCATCGCCCGTGCCGGTAATTCTGAAATAACGGCTGGCAGAGAACCACATTGCATAACCTTTATCAGCGTTGGTTACATCTACTACACCACCACAGTTCTTTATTATAATGGGTTGTGTTGCACTTCCTGTAAAATTAGAAAAACGCAATACACTTCTTTTACCAGCCTGTATACATACAACATCGCCAGGATTAATCCCCAAAGCCTTACCATCCACATTTGTTTCGGTCAGCCCTACTGTATATTTACAGTTACAGTTCTGTGCCGAAGCTAAATGTACCACCAAACACGCAGCCACCACTAAGACAATTTTAGACATCCATTCCATTTTCATATTTGCTATAGTTTGTTCATTTCGATTAGTTCTTACCAGCACCTTGCTGATTAAATGATTTTGATAGCACAAAACTATAGCAGCGCTGAAAGGTAATTCTGATGCATGCTGGTAACGCATTACATGTGATAGACGAGTCTGGAGGTTCTATCTTCTATTACAAATAAGAGCAATATGTTAACAAAGCAGTGTCAATTCATACGTGTGTGTAGCTCGCAAGCAGGCATGGCGCTTAACGGAAACTTGTATAAGTTTTTTAATACCGGTAAAGGTTGAGTTTGTAGCATGTGTCGATGAGTTGACGTGTAATTTGTATCAACGGCACATAGAAAGTGGGGAATTTCCGTGTGCTGACATGAGACCTGGTGTATTTATAAACGTATTTCCGGGAAGCGGTATATTTATTACACTTCCCCCTTTTTCAGTATCCAGCGTACTTTTACACCATAAATGACAAGCACCTGAATGAAAAAATAAAAAAAATCAATTATGTTGTTGCGGGCGGTTACCTTTTTTCGTCATTGATTGTGCACAACACCATCTATAGCAATTCACGCATATAGATATATAGCTTAAAAATGAAATGAAATAAGGGCAATCACGTAAGGGAACACCTTACTGCCCCCTGAAGCCATCAGGATTTGCCCTATCTATTGCAGTTCTGCTCAGGAAAAATCGCACGCATGCTTCGTTCTTTTAAAGATCGCTATACTTCCAACGTGGAAGTTTCACAGTAAAAGTGCTTCCTTCATGGAGAACGCTTTCAACCTGCACACGGCCGCCAATCTTTGCCAACGCACGCGATACAATGTAAAGCCCAATGCCGCTTCCGACTGACCGCTCACTGAAACGTGTATATGCTTCAAAAATTCTGTCCAGGTACTCCTCCTGAATGCCAATACCTTGATCGGTAACCCGCACATATAGATAGTCCAGTTCGCCTGTAACCTCAATGTTTACGGGCGCATTCACACGACAAAAGATGCACGCATTCTCCAACAGATTGAGAAAAACCATAGTGATAAACCGCATATCCGATGCAAAGGTCACATCTCCGGACTTGGTCAGGGTAAACTTTGTATGCGGATATGATTTTCCAACGTTTCGGCTTAAGTCTTCAATATATTGAAACAGATCAAATGTCTCCGGTTCCACGGTTGCCCGAAGCTCGTACGTCATCTTCAGCTTGTTGAGCATCTTGTCCATTTCCTGGGCAGTAGATATAATCTTCCGCTGAATATCGGTTCGCTCATCCGCAGAGACTGCAAACTCTGCAATTTGTGCAAGGCCTATGACGGAAAGTATCGGACGCCTTACATCATGCGATGCTCTATATAAATAAGTATCCAGTTCTTCATTGGTCTTCATTAATTCCGCTGTGCGGTCTTTTACAATTTCTTCCAGTTGATTGTTTAATCTTTTCAACTGTTTATTATGAATCCGCTTGTTGCGATACAGTACAACGATCAATACAAGTGCGCACGCAATGGCCCCGATCGACAATTGCCACAGCCGCACCTGTTTGGTCCGGTAGCCATTCTCCATCCTGAGCAGGTTGATATCCGCTAACTGCTTTTCCATGTACGACTTATTTTGTATCTGCTCCACGTTCTGTCCTACGTTGACGCGATCGAGCGAGTCGCGCAGATGTATAAATTTTTGAAAATATTCATCCGCATCTTTATACTTCTGCTGATCGCGACTGAATTGCGCCATTTTCTTATAATATAACCCCAGTACTACTTTATCGCCTATCTTTGTCTGCAGCAGGGAGTATGCACTGTCGAAGCACTGCTGTGCCATGCTTATTTTACCCTGGGTTGCATAGATCTCTCCTTTGCTCATCAGGGCTGTTGCAGCAGATACATTCTCGTTATACTTCAGGCTTACGCGCATATCGATAGTCAATTTTGCAAGAGCTTCTTTCAGATGGCCTTGCTTCATCAGTATAACTGCCATGTTTCCATTGATCAGCCCAATCCAGAACTCTGCTTTTTCACGGATGGCGAGATCTTCTGCCAACCTAAAATAATACAGCGCGCTGTCTTGCAAATGCAACGGAATAAATGAAAGTGCCATTGTATTATAAACATTAAGACAACGCATGGTATCTGCGTGATCGACAGGACGAACGGCCAACGCATGGTGACCATTCTCAATAGCCAGTTTAAAATTCTGCACCTTGTTATGGATATTGGCTACATCGGCATAGCAAATGGCTACATCCTTTTCTAAACCCAATTGCCGATAGATATTAATACTCTTATAATAATCTTTGGCTGCCGCTGTCTGCTCGTTCTCTATTGCCTCCATAGAACCTCGTAGCTGCAACAACCGTGCATGCTCCAGCAACAACGATGGATCACTCGTATCGCGGATCAGCTCATTCATGACCTTCAATGATTCTTTAAAGAATGAATGATGGAACAAGCCCTTTGCATGCGCATAACCGCGCCATATATTTTTATCTATACCCTGTACGGTATCTATTAAAAAGATTGCCCGATAACAACTATCCATTGCATCAACAGGGCTGGACTTACATAAATCCACTGCCTCATCGAGCCGGTTAAAGCAGCGCCGTTTATACTGGCCGTCAACGGATGCAGGCTCCGGATCGCATCCCGAAAATATAAACACAACAAGTACTATATATATAAATCCGTAGAATCTCTCCATTACTTTAACACTTACCATACTAAACATTATTGGGAACAGTGAAACTGAATTTGCTGCCCTTATACAATTCACTCGTTACGGTAACGACTCCACCATTCTTCTCAATAAATTCTTTGCACAAATTGAACCCGATGCCGGCCCCCTTTTCTCCCGAAGTACCATACTTGGTAAAATGTACATCGCTCATCAGCATGCTAACCTCCTCCTCCGACATTCCTGTACCGGTATCTTCAACCGATATGAGCGTATGCTGAATCAATCTTTTATATTCTACCGTAACGACTCCTCCTTTGCTGGTAAATTTGATGGCATTACTCATCAGGTTACGAAGCACAAGACGTATCATGTCGCTATCGGCATATACCAGGAGTGGCTCACTTACAGCATTGATCAGGCTAATATGTTTACTGGAAGCAAATGGCCTCAAAAGCTGAATATTTTCATCGACGATTAAACTCATGTTGAAAACCGAAGGCTTTACCTGTATACCTTCCATCTGGTTCTTGGCCCAGAACAAAAGGTTTTCGGTAAGGCTCAGTGTCTGGCTAACGTTGTCTTTCAGCTTCGGCATCATCGCGCGAAGCTCCTTCTCTGATATATAATTCAGATCGATGAGATTGAGTATATCCTGTACCTGGCGTACCGGTCCGCGCAAATCGTGTGAAACAATGGAAAAGAGCTTATCCTTGGTAGCATTCAGTTTCTCAAGTTCCCTTGCCTGATTGCTGATTGCTTTATTCTTTTCATGAATCTCTTCGTTTATAGCCGCCAGCTCTTCATTTACTGCAGAAAGCTCCTCGTTTTGCGTTAACAACTCATGGTTCTGTTCACTTACTTTTGCCTGCAGGAATCGTTTCTGCGCTTTTACGCGCCAGGTATATATTCTTACAATAAAATACATGCTCCAGATCAACACGCTCAGGAACATCATCATGGCCCACACGGTTTTATACCATGGAGGCCGTATGGCAAATGAATACAGTGCAGGAGCACTCACGCGATCATATTGATCTTTTGCTCGAACGGAAAAAGTATAGTGGCCATCGGGTAAATTAGTATATACGGCTTCGCGGGTGCTTTGCCAGTCGGACCAGTCGCTATCAAAACCCTCCAGCTTAAACTGAAATTTTACTTTTTCAGGATCTTCGAAGATACAACTTGTTACTTCAAACCGCAGGTTGTTCAAAGCATATGGAAGCTCATGTACCATCGATTTGCGATTGGCACGGTAAATCAATGTATCATCTGCCCAAATGTGTTTAATGGAGACGGGCATCGGCTCATTAAAAAAAGTCTTTTGCCCCGGATTAAAGAAAATGAGACGCAGATCATTCCCGATCAATACACTGCCGTTTTGCGAAACAAATATTGGGGCATAAACATCTACACGCAGATCGCCTATAGGTTTCTCAATCTTGTTAAATGGCTGCGTAATCAACTTATATCTACCTCCATTTTGCTTCTTTAGCAAACCCGCAAATTCTTTAACGTGGGGCTGGGCTCCCCAAAAGTAAATATCTCCAGCAGCGTTGTCCGCTATTGTGTAAATACAAATGCCACCGCCCAATGCGGCATTAATAGGTTCATAGGGCTCAAATCGCTGCGTAACAGTATTAAACGTATATATACCGTTTTCTGTAGTTACTATTATTTTGTTGATGCTCTTCAAATGATAAACCCGGTTATTAACATCTGATGGCAGGCCATTATGACTATCATAAAAATGACTCTCAATTACTGAGTCTTTAGCATCATTCAACCGCATTCGTGATACACCTTGATTTTCGTGACTAATCCATATTAATCCGTCATTATCTTCTTCTATATAATTAGCTTGCATGGTAACACCCTTCAGCTTCTTTTTGCCCCAACCATTACCTTTTCTCTCCATCAGCAGCGTGCCATGCAAGGCTGTTGCAATGAGGAATCGATCTATCTTGCCCTTAAGTTTGCAAATCGCGATCACTCCTTCCTGCGACAGTAAAAGTTTCTTGTTCTCACCATTCAACTCCCAAACGCCTGTGGCATGAGCAGCATAAACTTTGTTGTCAAACTGATACATGGCAGCTACATATCCGTCCGCACCGTGCACAACTTTAAACTCCGAAGTTCCTTTCACATTTGTATAAAAGCCCCAGCCTGAGCCAACATACAAATACTTGCCATCATCAAAGAGTGAAAGAATCTTATGATGTATACCGTCATCGTTGTTATAGAAAGATAAAGATGAACTGGTAATAACCTGTAATATTTCGCGATTGCCAGAAATCCACAAATTATGTTCACTATCCTCGAAAAAATCGTTTAGATATATGTAACGAAGAACATCTGGCTTAATGTGATATATCTTTTCTCCATTCTGTCCGAAGAATATAAGATTGCCCTCTGTGAGAACAGCTATCAAACCGTTAGCAAGAAATCTAATCCGCATCGGCCAGCTGCCATTAGTATACTCAGCAACCTTATCTGTCAATAAACGTGTCTTTTTTCCTGTTTTTTGTGTGGGATCAAATATCCAGATTCTGCTGTCACTGTCGAGAACCATATATTGTCCGGGTAGATAAGATACTACATCACGCACATCAATGGCATTATCCAGCTTCATTCCTGACGCGACAAAATTGCCATCTTTGTATACATAAAACACATGATCGTGCAAATAATACACCTGTGTATCTTTCTTAATAAAAAATCCGTCTCTCGGCTTTGAAAAGTCCAACAGTTTCATCGTGCCTTGACGATACAGAATGATATAGTTGCTGCTCAAAAAGATGACATCATCGCCTGCAATCATGATCTTGATGATCTGCAGATCGTTATGATAAACTGCGGGAACCAAATGCATCAATGAATGATAAACACGCTCGCCTGTATCATTCCTTTGGAAAAAACCAAATTCCCCGATGCCCCCTACATATACGTTTTCGAGAGAATCGACTGCCAGGGAGTAGATCGCTTGGTGCTTAGGGAGAAAGATCGTCCTCCATTCATAACCATCAAAAGTTACCAAACCATCAACGTTAGCGATATATAACATTCCATCTTTTCCCTGAACAATCTCTTCATTCTGCCCAGCCTTATATTCATCAGCCAAGTATTGCCGTATAAATAATCGCTGTGCGTTTATGGTTAATGGTAACAGGAAAATCAGCACCATGATCGCACCGGCCTTCTTCACAAGACGTTCTGTCCTATACGCATTTACCATATGGAAACTATACATGGGTCTTTATCAGGTAGTAGGTTCGCGGCTGTTGCCGTGTATTTCCCGGATATCCTCTTATTTTGAGGTCTACAAAAAAAACAAAAAGTTTACTCTGCATTGCTCAGGCTTAGTACTGACAGGTTTAGAAAAAAACACCGAAAAGAATGACCGTATTTTTACGGATATGACCGGCAACGATTCGGTCAAATCTTGAAAAATAACGTCCTATAGGGGATTTTACAATCCGGGTTACTTATTGGAAGATACTACATCCAGAACCTCTAACCCATATTTATTTAGTGTCTCACAAACAGTCAGCTGTGGGCTACCAATATATCACCACGATAGCGGTGATAATTCAAATGAGATAATCAATATACCTATTATCGTGTACGTAGAAATCGGTATATCTATGACCGTAATTTTAAAAATTGTGAATGACTATGAATTACTTCTCAACATCTTAATATTTGCCATTTACGCACTTTATACTAAACCCATACTACAGCAACGCTGCATGATTCGTAACTATGCAGCGCATTAAATCAACACACTTCCCATGGAAATCTTTTTCGACACTGAGTACAAGATCATCCAATACGATGAATCAAATCATATTCTGATCGGCAGCTGGAAGCTCTCCCCTACTTCACAAGAATACAGAACCGGGATGATGGCTATGATCGATGCCATGAAAAAATACAATACAGGTCGATTAGTATATGATACAACGAATTTTGGAATTATACTGGAGGATGACCAAAAATGGTCTGTCGGAGAATGGCGTGAGAAAGCCGTTGCCGTGGGGCATTCCAAAGTAGGCTTTGTAATGTCAAAGGACATTTTCTCCAAGATGTCGGGTGAGAATATGATGGATATGACTGATGACAAGGTGTCTTTCGGATATTTCTTGCACATGGAGGACGCAATCCGTTGGGTGGTAAATCCACAACAAAACAAAGAAGCGGGTGCTCACACTATTAATGAAGAACAAAATAACAATACTATTCTATAACACTTATGCAAAATCTGTATAAAGACTACGCCCAGGTAATTCACAACGCAGAACTCGGCTGCCTGGAAGTTATTTTCTCAGGCTTCATAACATTTGATGAATTGAAGGAAGTGATCGACTATGAGTTTAAAATGTTCACACATTTCAACCTGAAGAAATGTGTTGTAAATCTCCGTGATATTACCGTATACCCACAAGGTGGACAAGAATATATCAAAAACATCTGGTTCCCGTGGGTTGTGGCGCATGGAGTAAAAGTGATTGCCATTGTCGTACCTGATGATGTGTTCGCACAAATGTCAATGCAGGAAGCACACTCCGTTGATGCCAAGCCTCTTACTACCAAGTATTTTCAAAACTATACGGAAGCATTGGCATGGGTCCAGATGAACGGCGTGGCTGTCAGCTTGTAACGAATAACGTGTAACTTATTTTTCTGTGCTGTTTCTGTTCCTCATAGCCATGGGATGTGGGAACAAAATGCATTATTTCCCACAGAAATTACAGAATAGCACAGATCGCTTAGGGTAACCATTGATATGCAATTCTGATATGATAACTAATAACGTTACACCTATAGCTATTTTTAGGGCTGGGAGTCAAATTATAGGTATAGCACCACAAGAAATATAGCGCTATACGATAGGTTATAGGTTCACATTTTCATGTGATCAATGTAAATCCAGTATATGCCAACGTGCAATTATTCACGATTATACTGCACCGGAATCTTTAACGTATCAGATTCCCGATCCCATATAATAGACACAATCATCCATTTGCCATCTTTCCAAATAAGTTGGATAGCATTAATCCCTTTACGTATTACCTCTTTGCCATCAATATTAAACCGAACCTGATAGGTACTGAACCTCTGGGCAATTTTTCCGAAAAGATCGGTCTTAGAATGTAATTCTTTCTCTTCCACCGACCTTATATGTCGTTTAGACAAATTAGCACGTGAAGTTTGTATATATTGTTCAGGAGTCCACACCTGAGGTGATTGTTCAGCATTGGAAATCAGTTTTCCTTCCGGAAGAAAGACCTCGAGAAGTTGCTCTGCATTTTCCCAGGTTCCATCAGTAAAGGAAAGGGTCTGATACATTCGCTGGATTGTTTGATCAATCTCTTTCTGAGTTTGCGCCAAAGAAGGCAAAACCAGTCCCATAGCTAAAAAGAAAGATAATTCTGTTTTATGTAGCAGCAACATAACGGTGAATTTAAATGAGATAATAATATAGCCATTTGGCTCAAAAACCAGTTCACTGTGCCGTACCACGAACGGCCTTATTTTCTCTCCTCCAACAACCATCGAGCACAGAGCTTTCCAGGATCTTGCTTGCGTTTAAACTTCGATTTTCTACCCATTTATCTCATCATTCACTGATAATGGAAAAAATCCCATTTTGAAAATTAATTGCGTGTTATCGGGACGAAATAACAAAAACACCAGTTAAACGACATGCAATTATTATCATGTTTTTGAGTTTATTCCCTGCTATACATACTTGTGGAAAAAGGCTGATAACGTGTTTTTGAGCCGTTTTTTTCTGACAGCCCCCCTAATTTCGGGTGAAATTCCTTCTTCCTGATCGCCTCCGTTGTTGCTGGTTTCTGGCACTTGGACAACTTCTTGTCAATCATGATTCGAGAAAGCAAAGAAATGCGAAGCATGAAAACATCAGTGTACAGAAAAAGTGGCATCAGTCTCCTGGCAATTTTCTTCCTGTCGTTCGGAGCTGTAAAAGCACAAAACGTTGGTATTAATGCAACGGGTAACACACCCGATGCTTCAGCCATGTTGGATGTATCGTCAACCAATTCAGGGTTGTTAATTCCCCGCGTAGCACTTACGGCTACAAACTCGGCAGCGCCGATCACATCACCTGCTACAAGCTTGCTGGTATATAACACGGCCACGGCAGGTACAGCACCTAACAATGTAACGCCCGGATTTTACTATTGGAATGGCACTGCATGGATATCGTTCTCAATACAAACATCATCCGACAGCGGGCCATGGTCATTGAAAGGTAATGCCGGTACATCTGCTGCTACGAATTTCCTTGGCACAACCGATGACAAGCAGATCATTTTCAAATCAAACAATCAATCGTACCTGGAGTTAGGCTCGCGTCAAAACCTGGGTCTCGTACAAAACTATACCGACTATACGGATGGTACAGAGAAAGTAACGTATGTACGCTCTGCCCTGCAATTCGAAGCAGCGGCTGCTAACTTCTACAAGCCCAAACTATATGTTGATGCGAACGGTAACTTTAAAATGAAGGGTAGCTCTGCGGGCACCGACTTCTTCGAATTTGGCGCTACAGGAAGCAACAACAACGGAGGTCTTTACTTCACGGTAGGTGACGATGGTGATGAGCCGATCACTTTCAACAGCTATAATTTTAATACCAGTACTACCACCGAAACCATGCGTCTGCAAAATGGGAGAATGGCACTGGGTACTTCAACGTTTGATGCCACAAACCCGGAGAAATTTGTGATCGATGCCGGTACAACTTCTTCTGTTAACGCGATGCAGGCAAAAGGTACACTTAACAACTACCTGCAGTTTAACATTCAAAACCTTTCTACCGGTAACAACGCCTCTTCTGATGTAGTTGCCACGGCCAACAATGGAAGTGAAACTACCAACTTCGTTGACCTCGGTATAAATGGCGGAAGCTATAGCGGCGGTGTAATGGGATCTGCGAATGATGCGTACCTCTATAACATCGGACAAAATTTTCTGATTGGCACAGGTACGTCAGCAAAGTCACTCATCTTCATGACCGGTGGTACATCGCAGGCTTCGAATGAACGCATGCGCATTGATGGCAGCGGCAACGTAGGTATAGGCACTACAACGCCTGCTGCAAAAGTAGATGTAGCGGGCACCTATAAATTAGGAACTGCCGGTACTGTGCTCAACAACATGATCAAAACTACGGTAACTATCAACGATAATACGACATTCGCCTATACGGTTACCCGCCAGATCACTGTAACCGTAAACGGTGCTAACCAGAACGCAACGGTGATTGTCAATCCTCGCAGTGCGCTGCCAACCGGTATCGGTATAGCGTGGTCGCGCGTGAGTGCAGCCAACACACTCGTGATCGGTTTTATCAATTCTGATACACAAGCTCGCGCCCTTGGCAACGTGACCTTCGATGTAACCTTCATTCAGTAATTCATTAGCTACTAACATAAATCGCGTCACCATGAACGTATACATTAACCGAGCAACCCGTACAGCAGGTTTCGCTGCATGGCTCCTGGTGATCATCAGCTTCCAGGCTTCAGCACAGGGACGACTTGTGCTGAACGGAGCCAAAGTTAACATTGCCAATGGCGCGACCGTTGTAATCGCGAATTCAAATGCCAATGCTATTAAACGCAACAGCGGTCACATTATCAGCGAAGGTCAGAACAACGTTCTTCAATGGAACATTGGTACCACCACCGGCAGCTATACAGTGCCCTGGGGATATGGCAACACAGAATATATACCTGTAACGTTCACCAAAGCTGCCGGCACAGGCAGTGGTGTTTTCAAATTCTCAACGTATCATACAACCTGGAACAACAGCAGCCAACTGCCAACCGGTGTTACCAACCTGAACGGAGTTACCGGTGGCGATATGTCATCCTATACGGTAGATCGTTTTTGGCAGGTAAATGCATCCGGATATACCACGAAGCCTGCTCTTTCCAATGTAGTGTTCTCGTACGCATCCAATGAATACGATGCTCCCAACGATGTAACACTGGAGAGCCGATTAACTGCCGAACGCTGGAACCCGTCTGCCAGCAGTTGGACAGATTATACTTCGGGAGGTACCGTGAATGCACCTGCCAATACGGTCACCGTTCCATCGGTGGATGCCGCCAATCTATACCCGTGGTGGACGATGGCATATCCGGGTGCGAACCTGCACTGGATCTCATCAAACCATGGCCCGTGGAATAACAAGAACAACTGGTCTACCGTAGCCGGCGGCCCCGGTGGTGCCGGTGTGCCTACTGCTGCCGATGCAGTATATTTCGAAGGCAATGCGGTTAGTAACTGCGCCATCAATACCGTTGCTAAAGCGTATAGCATCAATATAGCTTCCGGGTATACCGGTACCATTACACAAAGCTCACAAACTATTACGATTACAAACCAGGCAACTTTCAGCGGTGGTAATTTTCAAGGTGGAACTGCCGATATAACCGTTGGTGGTCCGCTTACTATTTCCGGTGGAGCGTTCTTCGCACCGTTGACTACGCTCGATCTGAAAGGAAATCTTGTTGTAAGCAGTGGCTCTTTCGCTGCGAACAACGGTACGGTGAAATTCTCCGGAACCAACGGGCAGCAAACCATCAGTGGTGCCAAGGTTAACAACTTCGCCAACATCAACGTAACCAATACTTCCGGACTAAGCATCGAAAGCAGCCAGAATCTGCAAGGCGTGCTTACGCTTGCCAGCAATGTAACAGTAGATGCGGATGGCAGTAACAACAACGCTATATTTACCCTGCTCTCATCAGGCGACAGCCCTACCAAAGATGCAGCAATCGGTATACTTCCTTCCGGTGCACGTGTAGATGGTAACGTAACAGTGCAACGATACATGGCCATTGAAGGACCGAGCAAGACGAGAATATACCGTTATATAGCTTCACCGCTGCAAGCGGCTACCGTGTCTGACATTCAAAAAGAAATACCGGTAACCGGTACATTTACGGGCACCAGCAAATGCAGTGGCTGTACAACTTCCGCTTCCATGTTCTCTTACAACGAGAAAGTAATTACCGACACCAACAAAACCGGTGTAGCGGATAGCGATGATGGCTACGAAAATTTCCCGGTAGCTTCCAACACCGAGATATTAACACCGGGAAGAGGGTATGCGATGTTTGTTCGTGGTAACCTGATCAGCTCTGCTCTGTGGGATGTGCGCGGCACGATCAACGCCGGTAACGTAACCCCGGTAAGTTTGCCTGTAACGTTTACATCAAGCGGCACCATTGCAAATGACGGTTGGAACCTGGTAGGAAATCCATTCCCTTCCACGATCGATTGGGATGCCACCAGCGGATGGACAAAGGCGAATCTGGATGCTGCAATCTATATACGTGACAATGGCTCCGCCAATACGCAAGTAGCTGCATGGAACGGTGTGGTGGGAACCAACGGAGGCTCCAGCCATATTGCCATGGGCCAGGGCTTTTGGGTAAAAGCGAATGGTAACGGAACGCCGGTATTGAAAGCTGCTGAAAATATAAAAGTAGCCGGAACACAAACCACCTTTTTCAAGAAGGCGGCTCCTACCGATGTGCTCCGCATAACCATGGTAAGTGGCGCTGTACGCGATGAAGCCGTAATCCACTTCCGCGCGGATGCTACCGAGAAATTCGATACCCAGGCAGACGCATTGAAACTACCCAATACAGCATTCAATCTTTCGAGCCTGATGGCCGATGGAAAAGTACTTGCTATCAACTCGCTGCCTGCATTCTCCTGCAACAGCACGGTTAAATTAAATGTAGCAAACGCTGCAGCAGGCAGCTATACCCTTGACTTCTCCGATTACGAATCGTTCCCGGCATCTGTAAACATTATGTTGACTGATAACTTTACGAACAATACGGTGAATGTGCGCGAAACAAAATCCTACAGCTTCGCAGTAACTTCGAAACAGGAGAGCTATGGCAGCAATCGCTTTGCTGTAACATTCTCGTACCCTGCCGTGTCATCAGCCTTTATTGCATCCGCTAAAGATATTTGCTCAGGCATAAATGCCATCGTACAGGTACAAAATACACAAGCAGACATTGCCTATACAGCACAGGTAAAAAACACTACCATTACATCAGCCGCTGTAACCGGTACAGGCAACAGTATCAATCTGACTATACCGAAGGCAGGACTTTCTGCAGGTGCAGATACGATTCTGATCAAAGCAGCAGGCAATGGCTGTAGCCCTGATGTTGTAAAGACGATGGTGCTCAACGTAGGCCAACGCCCGGAGATTGCATCAGTAACCGGTGGCAAGCAGTGTACACAAGGGCACGTTACGCTGCAGGCAGCAGGTGCACCTGACAATGGTTCGTATCGCTGGTATGAATCGCTTACGGCTACAACCCCTGTAGCGTCTGCACAGAACGCTACTTATACTACACCAGTCATCAATCAATCAAAGACATACTATGTATCGGCGGTAAGTGCGATGGGCTGTGAAGGTACGCGTCAGCCGGTGTTGGCGGAGATCGTCACGCTGCAGCATGCTACCATCACCGAGCATGGCGACTCGCTGAGCAGCAACTATACTTCCGGCAACCAGTGGTACTTTAACGGGGCCGCTATAGCGAATGGTAACACACAATCGATCAAATTACAGAATCACTCCGGTATATATCGCGTAGATGTTTCTGTGGATGGTTGTACAACTTCTGCAGAGCGCGAGCTGATCGTTGCCGGTATAGAACATGGTGCTGCCACGGTATCGCTGTATCCTAACCCGGTAGTAAAAGAGCTGCACATTGAAGTGCCCGGCCACTATACCAACGTAACGGCTGTCCGTTTGATGAATGCGGCCGGTCAGGAAGTGGGCACGCTGGAGTTGCAGCAGGAGTCTGGCAAACGCACGGGTATACTCGATATGAAGAACTACCCGGCTGGCGTATATATCCTGCAAAGTACCGATGCTGCGACTACGATCGAAGCCAAGATTATGAAAAACTAAAAAACTTGGGAGTAAAGTATAAAAAGCTTCAGGAGCGACCTCCTGAAGCTTTTTGTTGTATCATATTCGCGATGGCTCGTTGCGAACGCACATCGCCCTCTCCTTCCCTGCACACCGGTGCGCAATTTGAGCAGTGCGCATCGATTGTTACAGCCTGTGTATTGTCTGCCAGTTGCAGCTTCACTATCTCCTGTACCTCACCTTTTAACGCAGCATCGTATACAGGGAAGCATACTTCGATTCTCCGGTATATATTACGATTCATCCAGTCGGCTGAGCCCAGGTATATTTCAGCATCACCGTTATTCTCAAATATGAATATACGACCATGCTCCAGGTAACGGTCAATGATGCGTGTTATGGTAATCGTATCACTCATTCCTTTTACCCCTGGCACCAGGCAACATATACCGCGCACAATCATCGAGATTCTTACACCTGCCTGTGATGCTTCGTATAATTTACCGATCAGTACCTTATCTTCAAGATTGTTGAATTTAATGGTGATACCGGAAGGCAAGCCGCTGCGTGCGTTATTAATCTCGCGATCGATCAGTTCTATAAAACGCTCCTGTAAATTGAAGTGTCCTACCAGCAGATGTTTAAAATCGATCCGGTCCTTCTTCGTTCGTTTCTTTCGCTTTTTTAGGAAGTTGAACAGCAGCTCCACTTCCGCGAGCATCGCCTTGTTGCAAGTCATCAAAATATGATCGGTATAATAACGTGCCGTAGACTCGTTGAAGTTACCGGTGGCAATCAAGCCGATCAGATCAGTGCTTTTTCCATGCTTTCGTAACACTAATGCAAGCTTGGCATGTACTTTCAGGCCCGGTATACTTTCAATGATGCGAACACCGGCCGCCCGCATTTTTTTCGACCACTTGATGTTGTTCGCTTCATCGAAGCGTGCCTTCAGCTCTACAAATACAATTACTTTCTTTCCGTTCTTTGCTGCACTGATCAGGGCACTGGCAATACGAGAGTCGTTGGCTACACGGTAAAGCGTTACATATATCGTGGTTACCGAAGCATCGATAGCAGCTTCGTTGAAGAAGCGCAGCACAGCATCGTAAGTATGGTATGGCGGATGAAGCAGAATATCATGTTGGCATATCGTTTCAAAAAGTGATGTACCCGTTGGAATTGCAAGCGTTGTACGCGGCCAGGGCTCATATTGAAAATCTGCATCGTGCAACGGCAGCGAAGACAGATCTTTCAGATTATGGTACATACCTCCCGGCATGAACGTAGCGTCTTTCAGATCGAGGCAATCGCGGAGCATGCTTACTGTATTGGCCGGTATACCCGGCTCGAACAAAAATCGTGTAGCCAGGCCCAGATCTCGCTCGGCTATTTTACTTTCAATCTTCCTGGCCAGGTTGCCGGTAAATTCGTCTTCAAGATTCAGCTCCGAGTCGCGGGTTATCTTGAAGCTATTGGCGCTGATAATCTCTTTATCCGGAAAAATTTTATCGAGATTAAACTTTACAATGTCATCCAGGAAAACCAGGTAGGTAACATCATTCTGTTTGATACGATAGAATCTTGAAACCGAATCTGAAGGTATCGTTATTATATAGTGTTGCGTTGCCTTTTTCCGTGTACGCGTACTAACGATCAGGTATAGCCGGTTATTCTCTGAAAAGAAATGCGTCTCTCCGTTTACCGGAACAATGTGAATAAAGGTTGCTACCGTGTGAATAAAATATTGCCGTATAGCTTCGTGTATGCACTGCGGCATCAGCTCATTATATACCAGGTGTATAGCATGCTGCCGGAGAAGCGGAAGTATCTGTACGGTAATGATTTCGCCAAAATGCTTCTGCTGACGTATCACCACATCGTGCACCTGTTGCAAGATGGCGCTCAAGGCTTTTCGTTCCTTGCCTGCAGCCAGTCGCTTCAAAGCGGCCATGGCCGGCACACGCACACGGTAAAACTCATCCAGGTTAGACGAATATATCGAGAGAAACCGGATGCGCTCCATTAAAGGCACTGCAACACGTTCTGCCTCCATGAGCACACGTTCATTGAATGAAAGCCAGCTTACATCACGATCAAAAAAAGTATAGCCTTTGGTCTGCTTGAGTAGACTGTCCATGTATAGAAAATATAGTACGATGGCTGTTTGCCGCTCTAAAAATAGGCGAAAAGAGACCTCATTCAATATACCTGTATGAAGTTTATGTTACCATCCTATTGCAAAAGGATGTATAGACATAATCTTTCTTCCCTTCCGCCAAAAACACATGTATTCATGTACCCGTACCGCTTGCTTTGCGTTACATGTTATTTCCTGAATCTACGACTATATGCTTCGCAACGTTGTTACCCACTTGCATACATTTCTCTACCACTTGTTATTTTGCTATAGCCCATTGCAGGAAACCGCATGCCATACAGATGGCATTATTATTTAGGCTATGACAGCCCCGTTGTTGCCAATAGAAATACAGGAATGTTATCAGTTACAGGGTTAACCGTTATCCGTAAGAGTTTATATAACGATTAACAGTAACCGGTAACGACACACCTCCAACTAAAACGCTCGCGTATGAAAACACTTTAAACCCTCATATACATGTTGAACCCGAACATTCCTCCCACAGGAAAAGGATCGCTTTTCCTATTTGTGTTTATGCTCCTCTGTGCAGAATTGTCTGCTCAAACTTTCCCGGCAGGCTTTAGCCGTGTACAGGTCGCCAATGGTATCAGTAATCCTACCGTCCTGGCATTCGCTCCCGATGGAAGAATTTTTGTTGCCCAGCAGAATGGTGCGTTACGGGTAATCAAGAATGGAACCCTGCTGGCAACGCCTTTCATTCAACTCTCCGTAAACTCCAGTGGTGAACGAGGGTTGATTGGTATAGCACTCGATCCGGCTTTCGCCACCAACCACTACATCTATCTATACTATACGTTGCCTGATGGATCGCGCAACCGCATTAGTCGCTTTACGGCCAATGGCGATGTAGTGGTGCCCGGCAGTGAAGTAGTGGTGCTCAACCTCGATCCGCTCAGCAGTGCTACCAATCACAATGGTGGCGCCATGCATTTCAAGAATGGATTACTGTATGTAGCCATCGGCGAAAATGCAAACTCTGCCAATGCACAAAACCTGGACACCTATCATGGCAAAGTATTGCGCATCAATCCCGATGGTTCCATACCGGCCGGAAATCCGTTCACCACAGGTTCAGAACAACGCAGAAGAGTATGGGCCTATGGATTACGTAATCCCTATACATTTGATGTGCAACCCGGCACGGGAAGGATATTTGTGAACGATGTAGGCCAAAACACATGGGAAGAAATTAACGATGCTACAACCGGTGGCCTGAATTTCGGGTGGCCCACGGCAGAAGGCAACAGCAGCAATCCATCGTTTACTAATCCTGTTTATGCCTATCAGCATGGCTCGGGCGATGGGTTGGGTTGTGCTATAACGGGAGGTGTATTCTTTAATCCAACCTCTACCAATTACCCCGCTGAATATACCGGGCGTTATTTCTTTCAGGATTTGTGTAATCGCTGGATCAATGTGCTGAACTTGTCAACTTCGCCTGCTACGCGTATGCCTTTCGCTACCGGGCTGGGTGGCGATGCGCTGAGTATAGAAGTAGGTACCGATGGCAACCTATATTACCTGGAGCGCAGTACCGGTGCGCTGTTCAAAATAATATATACTGTAAACACAGCGCCTGCCATTGTTACACAGCCCGCCAATGTAACGGTCTCTGCAGGGCAACCCGCGACTTTCTCTGTTACTGCTACAGGTACTGCTCCGCTCTCCTATCAATGGCAAAAGAATAATGTTAATATAGCCGGTGCCACCGCATCTTCTTACACCATTGCCAGTACACAAGCTTCGGATGCCGGTGCTTATCGTGTGATTGTATCAAACTCCGCGGGCAGCGTTACCAGTAATGCAGCGCAGCTCACCGTAACTACATTCAACGCACCCCCGGTCGCCACGATACTGACACCGGCCGAGGGTACATTATACCGCGGTGGTGATGTCATCAATTTCTCGGGCAACGCTACCGATCAGGAAGATGGCACATTACCTGCGAGCGCATTCAGCTGGCTGGTATATTTCTATCATGATACGCATCGTCATGACGGGCCACCGGTTGCTTCCGGAGTAAAGAGCGGTTCGTTTACCATTCCCACCAGCGGCGAAGTATCGGATAATGTATGGTATAGATTGTTCCTCGTTGTAACCGATTCACAAGGCTTGCGCGATACGGTGCAACGCGATATTTTCCCGCGGAAATCAACTATAAATCTGGCCACACAACCGGCAGGTTTACAGGTAACACTCGATGGCCAACCCGTTACTACTCCCTATGCTGATGTAGGTGTGGAAGGTATATTACGCACCCTTGGCGTAGTATCGCCACAAACTTCCGGAGGTGTTACGTACGAGTTTGATCATTGGGTGCACGGTGGCAGTGCCACACAGACTATATCTACACCCGTAGAAGACGTAACCTACACAGCTGTATATCGCAACGTTACTTTGCGTGATCCCGAAAATCCTGCCAGTGCTGTGCCCGGTATAGCCTATCAATACTATGAGGGTGCCTGGAGCACATTGCCCGATTTTGCAACGCTTACACCAGCTGAGACGGGTACACTTACTACCATTAACCTCGACCCGCGCAACCGCGAAGATGATTATGCATTCCGCTACAGCGGATATATAGATGTACCCACGGATGGTACCTATACATTTTATACCAGCTCCGATGACGGCAGCCAGCTATATATAGGCTCTGCGCTGGTCGTGAACAACGATGGACTGCATGCTGCACGCGAAGCCTCCGGCAGCATCGGCCTCAAGCGCGGCAAGCATAGTATTACGGTTACGTTCTTTGAACGCCAGGGTTCGGCAGTACTCACCGCCAGCTATGCCGGGCCGGGCATTGCCAAACAAGTGATACCGGCTTCCGCATTATACCGGATACCGGGTGTTGCTCCCGTTACGCTCGAAGCTGAAAATGCAACATTGGTGGGCGCAATTGTGCGAAGCGACCAGGCGGGTTATACCGGCACCGGCTTTGCCGACTATCAACATCCTTCCAATGACTATGTGCAATGGTCTGCCAGCATCGCTACGGCCGGCAGCTATATACTTACGTTCCGGTATGCCATGGGCAACACACCACGATCGTTGGCTGTAAGTGTAAATGGCACTACCATCAATCCATCGCTTACCTTTCCCCGCACAACCACCTGGACTACCTGGACAACCATTTCCGTTACTGCCAACCTCAACGCGGGCACGAACCTCATCCGCCTGACGGCCATTGGCAGCAGCGGCCCGAACATCGATCATCTTGTGATCAGCAGTAATGGGTCAACCATCGCTTCCAGCGAAATCGCTGACGATGCGCAACGTACTTATTCGTTCGATATATACCCCAACCCTGCCCACCGCGACATCAGCATTCATGCCACGGCAGCAATGGGCGATGTACTGGAGATACATTTCATCGATCTGAAGGGAAGACTTGCGAAAGTCGCGCAGCACACGACTATTCTTGATGGCGATAACACCGTTACCGTTTCAGTAGAAGATATACCGGAAGGTATATATCAGTTACGTGTGTTGCAGGGAAATCGTACGGGCAGTAAAACCGTTGTTGTTAAAAGATAGTACGTATATATACTTTGATTCATGACATGGACTGTGCCACAGGGTTATGCCCAATGTGGCACAGTCTTTTTATTAACGGGATGAAATAGTGGCATTTCTCCCGTAAAAACACCCGTACCACAAGTCTGAAAAACGTTGTGCCGAGCAAAGCTTTACTCCCCTGAAAAACACCTGGCCCAAAAGCCTTTTCGTTCTCTCACAACTTCCACAGTTTCAACGCGCTGCAAGATATCTGCCGCGGCTGTTCAAAGAGATCATTTGCCCTGTTATATTTGGGGCCGATTGAAGGAGGCAACAGTGCCGCATTCGCGATTTTGACAATACCCTGATTAATCCTCCATCGGTTTTTTAAATCAACAGAAAAAAATTCTCGCGCATCAACGCTACGAAAGAATTTATCCATGCTTTTTGACGAAGAAAAAAAAATAGAACAACCGGAAGCTGTCCGCCCCACATTACCTGCCGGTACAGCGATCGATTATAAAATAGGATTCCTCTTCAACTTTGCTTCAGGCAAATCAACACGGTTTGATCTGGAGCCTGTGTTGATGTTTACGAAGAACAACATCACCGAGTATAAACGCATTTCACTACAGGTTGAAAAAGGACTCGCCTATCTGCAACCCCTGGACGATACATTCTACAAAGATCTGTATGAGTTCTCCGACAACCAGCTGCTGCGCTGGATGACGAATACCGGCAATCGTTTTATCCGTAATCACTCCGGTTCGTGGGCGCACGTTTCTGCACGGGAACTGGCCAACCTGCGCAAGCACTATATCGAGCTGCTGCACAAGCTATGGCCAACGTTAAGAACATGGCCTTCGGTTTTTATTCTGAAGTACGGCCGTTTTCTCAACTACCGTCAGCAGGATGTAAAGCTCGGGAAGGAACCTGCACGGCTGACCTTTAACGTTGACCGCAAAAGCGACTCGATCGTGTTGAGCATGACGATATGGCTCGATGGTGTAAAAGCGAGTCTTCGTCTGCTAAGCGGGTTTATGCTCGAACATGATGGCACACTATATTTACCGGCCGATGGTGCAGCCCTTGCACTGATCGATCAGTTCAGAAATGGCCCTCTTACATTTCCGCTAGCCGAGAAAGCGGATGTTGTTCGCCGGTATGTTTTACCCTGGATGGAGAAATACGAAGTTACCATCAGCGAAAAGCTCAACATCGATATGGTTAATCTGCAGATGGAGCCGCGTGTAATGCTGAGCGAACTGAACGAAAGCAACCTGATGATCAAGCCGCAGTTTGTATACGAAGATGTGGAAGTAGACTATAGCAAAGACCGGCAATACGTACAAGACACGGGAGATCGTATACGGGTAATTCAACGCAACAACGAAGAAGAAAAGAAACTATACGAATACCTGCGCACGCTGCACCCTTCGTTTGCCAACCAGCGCAACGATCTATACTATTACCTGGCATTCGCCGATGTGATGAAGCACGGCTGGTTTATCAGCATGATGCGCAAGGTGCAGCAGGAAGGCTTTGCAGTACATGGCCTGCAGGAGCTGAAGAAATTCCGCTATACCACACAAGTACCCAAATTTACCATCAGCGCCAGCAGTAATATCGATTGGTTTGATCTGAAAGTCACCATTCAGTGGGGAGAGCATGTTGTATCCCTGAAAGAAATACGCAGAGCGATTCTGAACCGGCAAGACACCATCATGCTGGAAGATGGTACACTCGGCCATATACCGGAAGAATGGACCAGCCAGTATAGTTTATTGTTGCGCACCGGAACGGAAGAGAACGGCACGCTGCGTGTAAGCAAACTGCACTATACTTTACTGGAAGATATACTCGACAAGATCGATGATAACACCGTACAGGCCGATATAGAAGCACGCAAGCATAAGCTGCTCGATTACGATACCATACAGAAAGCACCGCTTTCCACCGAGATAAAAGCTACCCTTCGCCCCTATCAGCAATCGGGATTTCACTGGCTGCAGTCCCTCGATGAACTTGGCTGGGGCGGATGTCTTGCCGATGACATGGGGCTTGGTAAGACTCTGCAGACGATATCATTCCTGCAATTCCTGAAAGAAAAATACCCGGGCAGTACACAACTGGTGGTGTGCCCTACTTCGCTGATCTTTAACTGGGAGACTGAAATTCAAAAATTCTGTCCTACGCTGAAACACTATACATACTATGGATTGCAGCGCGAATTTACCGAGGCACATTTCAATGATTATGATGTTGTGCTCACAACCTATGGCGTAGTGCGCAACGACCTTGAGAATCTTACGGGCTTTCTCTGGCAGTATATTATACTCGATGAAAGCCAGGCCATCAAGAATCCCGATGCACGGGTTACACGTGCCGTGCAACAGTTGCGTGCCGTGAACCGTGTTATTCTGAGTGGTACACCTGTACAGAACAATACCTCCGATCTGTATGCACAGTTCAACTTCCTTAACCCGGGATTGTTAGGCTCGCGCGAATTTTTCAACCGCGAATTTGCCATACCGATCGACAAGCAAGGCAGCAAAGAAAAAACACAATACCTGAAACGGCTTATCCATCCGTTTACACTCCGGCGTACCAAAGAGCAAGTTGCCAAAGACCTGCCTGACAAAACGGTAACGGTGCTGTGGTGCACCATGGATGCCGAGCAGCGCAAGCTTTACAACCAGTACCGCGATAACTATCGCAATGTTCTCCTCAAGCGTATAGATGAAGAAGGTTTGGAGAAGTCCGGTATATATGTATTGGAAGGTTTACTGCGCCTGCGGCAAATCTGCGATCACCCGGCCATGATCGAACCGCTGCCCGGTCAGGAAATTACCCGGAGCTCGGTAAAGATAGAAGAGCTTATACGCGAGGTGCAGGAAAACGCAGGTAATCATAAACTACTGGTGTTCTCTCAATTCACAGAGATGTTGAAGCTCATTCGCGAAGAATTTGAAGAGGCCGGTATAAGCTATTGTTACCTGGATGGAAGCACCCCATTACCCAAGCGTAAAGAGCAGGTAACAAAATTTCAGGAAGACGAAAGTGTCACGGCATTCCTCATCTCGCTGAAGGCCGGCGGTGTAGGATTGAATCTTACGGTTGCCGACTATGTATACCTGGTAGACCCCTGGTGGAACCCCGCTGCCGAACAGCAGGCGATTGACCGGGCACATCGTATCGGGCAAAAGCGAAAAGTATTTGCCTACAAGATGATCTGCAAAGACACGGTAGAAGAAAAGATTCTGCAAATGCAGGAAAGAAAGAAGATGCTGGCCGATGAGCTCATCCACGAAGATGCCGGTTTCGTCAAGAACCTTTCACGGGATGATATTGAGTTCCTGTTCGGATAAGCGGAATTATACTCTGATATATATAGTCTACAGAAACCATGAGAAAAGCCACCTTGCATACAGGTGGCTTTTTTTGATTTGAGATATTAAATACCCATGTCCCTATATTTACTGAGGATTTCCACAGCCGCCTCGGCTGCATCCGCCATAATCCATACATTCAATCATAGAAGCCGGCTTCCACTTACCGGGACCCGAACGCTGAATACGATGTGCTATACCATTATTTCAATTGTTTGGCAACCTCCAATTTCCGGATGGTACGATTTTTTAGACTGAAAATCGTGCCTTATTCAGGGGTATATATGAATGAAAGAACGCATACAGGCAAGCTTGAGGGGTTGGCAGACAATCTTCATTCAGTAGTCCCGGCAGTTTTTCAAAACACTATATCTATTATAACGGAGGTGACATAGCAACATTCACTTCTGTTGCATTCAGTTCGTTTCAGGTATATCTATCGCAATAGCAGATGTAACACGATGCGAGGCTTCTCGGCATCGGTGCAGAGTTTATATATACAGCAACAACTAAAAACCGGTCAACAGTTTGAAAACATTATTTATGCCACTACACAAACTAACCCGATACGCCATCGTTACCTATATCCTTGCTTCAGTCAGTTTTACCTTTGCACAAACTGTAGTTCATTATGATAGTGGCTATACACTTCGCAACAATCAGCTCGGGCATTATTACAAGATGACGAGCTTCGCCAACGAATCATCCTTTCGGGAATATACCTATTGGAAAAGTACCGGTGCCACCGTAAATGAGTTCTTAAACTTCCGGGTAATTTTCCCCAATGGCTTCGACAAGAACAATACTTCTGTAAAATATCCATTGATACTCATGCTACACGGAGCGGGTGAATCCGGGCGTTCGTGGGAAGGACATTACGAATATACTCCGGCCGATCCGCAGTACGACAACAACAGCACAAACACAGCACATGCCGGCCCTTCACATGCGGCTGCCGTGTTGCGTCCACCTTCTGATCCGAGAGCGTTTCCGGGCATCGTTATTATACCGCAGGCAAGCTATAGCGCCAGCTGGCAGAACGGTTGGCAAAACGGTGCGCTGAGCGATAACATGCGCATGACCATTGGGGTGGTAGAATATTTTATTCAAAACTATAATGCAGACCGTGATCGTATAGTGATACACGGTTTATCCAACGGCGCCAAAGGTGTATGGGATGCCGCATCCAAACGTCCTGATCTTTTTGCTGCCATGCTGGCCATGTCGGGTGTGGGAAGTGCCTATAATACCATGAGTGATATACTCGTTACCATGCCTATCAAAATGTATCAGGGTGGATTGGATACCAATCCCCTGCCACAGGCATCCCACGATCTTTATGATTTGCTGAAAAGTAAAGGTGCCAATCCCTCCTATACTTTATATCCGGACCTTGGGCACGACACGTGGAACCGTGCGTATGGTGAGGCCGACTTCTTTTCGTGGATACTTGCCCAGAACAAAAAGAATATATATGTATTTGGCCAGCAAACCGAGATCTGTGCCAACGGTTCAATCCGGCTCGGCTTCTCCGATGGCTTCAGCGGATATCAATGGACATTCAACGGCGCGGATATACCGAATGCCACTACACGGTTTTATACATTGAATCAACCCGGCACCTACACGGTGAAGTTTCAGCGAAGTGCAACGGAATGGGACGAATCTTTTCCGGTGGTGATCACACCGAAGTCTGCATCAACCTATACACCCGATCTTACCAATACCGGCACACGCATTATACCCATCGATTTCAACGGCACCAAGAATGATACACTGAAACTGATAGCGCCTGAAGGATTTCCCGAATATTACTGGTATAAAAACGGAGCTGTATTCGATACTACTACCACGAATACAAAAGTAGCACACTTCCTTACCGGCTCCGGCACCGTGGGAACAACGGCAGAAGCCGGTACATTTGCCGTGCGCGTAAAAGAAAACTCCGGATGTGAAAGCTTACTTTCTCCGTCCATTACCGTTACTTATACCAGTCCACATGTCGGCCCCACGGCACCGACACTGGCAGCGAGCGGTATTTCTGCTATATCAGAAAATCAAGTGCAGTTACAGTGGACTGATAATTCTTCCAACGAAGAATACTTTGAGATCTGGCGGAACCGAAGTACTGTAAATGGCTACAGCAGCGAACCCTATCGTTTGGTGGCAACTGTACCGGCCAACACAACTTCCTATACCGATTCAGGACTACGCCCGATGGCGAAGTACTTTTACCGTGTTCGCTCTGCCGGCGGTGGCGATGGTAAATTTGCCACCACAGAAGTAAACATTACCATGCCGAGCGATACAACAAAGCCGGCACCACCGATGAACCTGACAGCCACTGATGTGGAGGATACACAGATATCCATTGGATGGGACCCTTCTTCGGATGACGACCAGGTAGCGGGCTATGAAATATACCTCGGCTCCGTGCTGGATACAACCGTAAATACAACCTCGTATACATTCTATAACCTGACACCCGGCACGAATTACCTCATTAATGTGCGCGCAGTAGATGCCCGTGGTAACTTCTCCGACTTCCCGGGGGAAGCGCTTTCCGTTACAACGCTGGCACCTCAGCATGGCTTGCAATATTACTACTACGAACCACTCACGGTACCGAACACATTTACCTTGCTGGATTACTTTGATACAACCCATACCATTGTGAAGCAGGGCGTGGTGAACAACTTCGATATATCGGTGAGAAATCGCGATATAAAATTTGTGTTTGCCTTTGAAGGCTTTATCAAGATTAACCAGACGGGCAACTATATATTTTATTCAAAATCAGATGATGGCAGCCGCCTGTTTATAGACGGTGTGCTGCAAATAGACAACGATGGTTTGCATGAAGGCACTGTGGAGAAAAGTAAAACTGTAAACTTTACCACCACCGGTAAACATTCCATTCGTGTAGAGTATTTCTATGCCAACAGCCTCGCACAAACGCTGGCCGTTACGTACGATCCGCCAGGAACAGGAACCGGGCTTGGCAAACAAACTATACCCGACACGTTGCTATACCGCACCAATGCTACACCGATGTCCTACTATTGCAAAGCAACGGGCGACCTGAGCGATCTCGCTACCTGGGGAACTGAAACTAACGGACAAGGCGCTTCTCCTGCAAGCTTCACTGGCTCTTTCGAATACTTCTATATCTGCAATCGCAGCGGAGCTGTATCCATTACTTCACCCTGGGCGGTAAACGGCACGGGGTCTAAAATTGTTGTAGGCGCTGGCGTAACACTCAACGTTAATGAAGCCATTACCGGTATACTCGAAGCGGGCGATAACGCGGTAATCAACATCAACAGCACTACCATCCCAACGCTGGGATCACTGGCACCAACCTCTACGGTAAATTTCAACGCGACCGGTACGGTGCCGAATGCAGCGTATGGCAACCTCAATCTGATGACTGCTTCTACAACCAAAACACTGCCGTTAAGTTCGGTGGCTGTGCGAGGCAATCTGCATATCGATCAGGATGTACTTATACAGGGGGCTGATGGAAATAAATCTATCCTGGCGGTAGAAGGAGACATGATTTTCCTGGGATCGGAGAATAACGTTGCCGGTCAATTATATACCATCAACTTCAAAGGTGGAAAACCACATATATTAACATTGAATCCTGATACCGATCTGAATCTCTATGAGCTGGTACTGGACTATGGCGATCAGCTTACACTGCAGAACAGTTCCGGCACCCCGGCCCATGTACGACTGGGCAATACATCGGGTGGCGGGCTTACCCTCAACACCGGTGCTACTCTGCAACTCGATAAAAACAATCTTATACTCTCCGGCAAAGTTGCTCTGAACGGCAATGGAGAAACCGGGGAGATAGCGACTACCGGAGGAAGTATCAACATCAATACAACATCAGCTGTTTCCTCCAACCTGTTCTTTAACGAAGACTACGACAGTCTTACGAACCTGACGCTATCCTCTGCCAGCACAGCTAAATTTTTATTGCAGAGCCCGGTGAATGTAAAGAACCTCGTTACCATTACCAAAGGAGAAGTTAACGCTGGCGATGGCAACCTCGTGCTCACCTCCGACAAGAATGGAAGTGCCCGCATTGGCCCGCTGTTGTCAGGAGCCCGCATTACGGGAAATATAGTCTTTCAACGTTATATGGATGGCGAAGGCAGAATATACCGCTATATAGCATCGCCGGTAAAATATATGAGCATTGCAGACCTGCAGCAATATATACCGGTTACCGGTCCCTTCGAAGGGCATAGTACAGGTAAGGGGTATCATGAAACGACTTCATCACTCTTCTACTACGATGAGCCGAATGGCGGATGGCTGGGCTTTCCGGGTGCAGGCGGCTCCAATACCGATACACTTCGCATAGGTAAAGGCTACGCCATCTTTGTGCGCGATGCGCTTAATCCTACCACCTGGCAAATAACCGGTAATCCGCATCAGGGCAATTTTACATTCCCGCTCACGGGCGGAACACTTGGTCAGGACAATGGCTGGAATCTGCTGGGCAATCCATACCCATCTCCTATTCAATGGACAGGTGTTGCCGGCACCGGATGGAGCACCTTGCAGAATGTGAGCAACACGGTATATATACGCGAGAACTTTGGCACCGAATACCGCTGGCGTGTATGGAATGGTACCACCGGAAACCTGCCCAACGGTATCATCGCCCCGGGACAATCATTCTGGGTACAGACAACGTCCGGTGCACCGGCTATTACTATAACCGAAAATGCGAAGTATACTACCGATGGCGCATTCTATCGCGAAGAGCAGGTGCCTGCTATTGTCATCACCATGAGCAACGGCACACTGCATGACGAAACCTATATTCAACTGGCACGCACCGCCACGAACGGGTATAACAAACAGGAAGATGCCGTGAAGCAGGAGAACACCTACTTCAATCTGGCATCGGCATCAGAAGACAGCGTTGCCCTGGCAATCAATATACTTTCGGCAGACTATTGCATGCAGCGTATTCCGCTCTATATCCGCAAAGCATCGAAAGGGAATTATACGCTTACGTTCGATGGCATCGAAAACATTCGCACGAAAGTATACCTGAACGATGCGTTCCTTCAGAAACAACAGGAAATTGCCAGCGGTCAGGAATATACTTTTGCCATTACAGACGATGCGCATTCTTATAACAAGCGCTTCTCGCTGATACTCGACCGCCCGGCGGTGCCAGCCATCACATCGTTCAAAACCAGCAATGCCTGTGAAGGCAATGCAAACGTTACGCTGCAAGGCACCACTGCCGATGTCGGATACCAGGCATTTCTGGGAGATCGCCCTGTATCTGCACGCACACTATCAACGGGCGACAGCTGCCGACTGGAGCTTGACTATACATTGCTTCACAGCGGCACGTTCGATGTTACTGTGCGCAGTGGTTATGGTGCCAGTAAAGATTGCCCGGCCGTAACACAGCCGCAGACCATACGCATCACCATTGATTCACTGGCTGCTCCGCACCTCACACTCGCGGGCAATACCATTTCAACCGTTAATCGTGATGGACAGCGCTATCAATGGTATAAAGATGGCGCATGGCTGGCAGCAGAAAACTCCTATCAGATCACACCGGTTGAAGACGGCGATTATAGTGTGGCAGTAACCGCCGGAAGTTGTTATCGGTTATCAGACACGATACGCTATACCATTACCGGTCTTGAAACAGCCTTGGAAAATGTAGCGACTGTATCACCCAATCCATTTACCGATCGATTGAACATAAGGCTGAGAAATCATTTAGCAAAGACAATCTCGCTTTCCACCACCGTAGGAAAAGTAATTGTAACCAAATCTATAAATGAAACTGATGAATATATAACACTTGATCTGACGGATATAGCGCAAGGTACCTATATCCTGTCTATCGGGGACGCCCGGTATAAAGTGATCAAAAAAACATAGAAGACCTTCTCTTGTCTATAGTTACTTCCGGTTCAACTGTCTTGCCGCGGATTGATCCAGATACCAATGCAGCGCACCTCCATTCGGGCGGATTAGTTGGGCCGGATATTTTTCTATATCACGATCTCCTTCCAGCACATGATGCAGGGCCTCAGCCTTGGAAGGTCCATATACCAGAAAGGCAACCATCGATGCCTGGTTGATACAGGGAGCTGTAAGTGTAATGCGATTCATCATTACCTTCTCAATATATAACGCCTTCACCAGCGACTCCTGCTCGTGCAGTACGGAAGTATGCGGAAACAATGATGCCGTGTGAGCATCGTCTCCCAGACCTAACAACACCAAATCAAATCGTACAGGCTTATCTGAAAAATAAGCGAGTATATCATCTTCATACGCCTGTGCTGCTGCATCGGGCGTGAGCTCTGTTTTCATACGGAATATTTGTCCGGGTGAGATGTTCAGTGCATCGAACAGCGCCTTCTTCGCCATCAGATAATTACTATCCGGATGGTCCGCCGGCACATAACGCTCATCACCAAAGAAGAAGAACACACGCGTCCAATCGATCTGCTCTTTATAGGGCACAGACGCCAGCAGCTCAAACAACTTCTTCGGAGAGCTTCCCCCGGATAATACAAACGAGAACCTTCCCTCCTTTTGTATGGCTTCTTTCGCACGCACAACAATCTGTTCGGCCAGTGCAGTTAAGAGTATCTCGGGAGTATCGAAGATGTGAATCATGTATAGTATAGGTTGTTCTTAATAGTATAAAAGCTGCTGGCTACTAGCTGCAAGCTGCTGGAAGTGCGTGTGGAGGGTGAGAGCGGAATAATCCAGTGGCACAAAGAAGACACAGAGTTACCAAAGGTTATCCGTTACACGTTAATCGCTATTAGTTATCTGTGTAATTCTGTTCCCGAT
>NZ_DAIQRQ010000019.1:0-6740 GCF_036786105.1 Ohtaekwangia sp. | reverse complement strand
TCCCGATAGCCATCGGGAATAGAATAGCACAGAAAATAAGTTATTCAATCTCGTTAATCGTTAACAGACTCTTTCGATTAACGTGTAAGGGATAACGATTAACGGTTATTATTTTTTCCGGTCGTTCTTCAATGGGAGTGTAAACCAGTGGAAACCATCCTGGGCGATGAGTGCCTCAGCGGTTTCGGGTCCCCATGAATCGGCTGAATAATTCGGGAAGCTCAGGCTCTTCTTGCCGCCCCATGCCGTGAGTATCGGCATCAGCAGATCCCATGCAGCTTCCACCTGGTCGCCTCGCATAAAGAGAGTCTGGTCGCCCAGCATGGTGTCGAGCAGTAACGTCTCGTATGCTTCCGGTGTATCGCCGGTATAGGTACCGTTGTAATCGAAGATCATGTCAACCGGATTGAGCGTCATGTCAAGTCCCGGACGTTTGGCCTGCACTTGCAAACGCACACTCATCTCCGGTTGTATACTGATGATAAGTCTGTTCTGCTGCCAGCCTTCCACCGCCTCTGACGGGAAGATCATGTGCGGCACATCCTTGAATTGTATGGTGATGACCGATGACGACTGGTGCATGCGCTTGCCGGTGCGCAGGTAAAACGGAACACCATGCCAGCGCCAGTTATCAACAAAGAACTTGATCGCTGCAAACGTCTCGGTATTCGACTGTGGATTTACACCCTGTTCTTCCCGATAGCCGAGCACTTCTTTACCTTCCATCCAACCTTTGCTATACTGCCCGCGCACCGCGTTCTTCTTGATATCTTCCGAACTAAATTTCCGCATGGAGTGCAGTACATCTACTTTGCAATCGCGCACTTTATCAGCTTCAAAACTTACCGGAGCTTCCATCGCCACAAGGCACAGCAGCTGCAGTATATGATTCTGAATCATATCGCGCAATGCACCGGCTTCATCATAATAACCACCACGATTCCCCATACCGAGTTGTTCCGTTACGGATATCTGCACGTGCTCGATATAGTTACGGTTCCACAGGGGCTCAAATATAGAGTTGGCAAAACGAAATGCGAGAATGTTCTGCACCGTTTCTTTGCCGAGGTAGTGATCAATGCGGTATATCTGCTGCTCGGTAAACACACTGCCGAGTAACTGGTTCAATTTTCTGGCCGATTCAAGGTCGTGGCCAAACGGTTTCTCGATCACGATACGCGAACGTGAAGTATCTTCAGCAAGTTTATGCTTCGCTATATTTTCGGCAATGGTACTGAAGAAGCGTGGCGCTACCGCCAGGTAGTATATCACAGTGGCCTTGGCACCGGCCTCTTTCTCAAAAGCCTCAATCCTGCTGCCTTGCTCTTCGTATGTTTTTGGCTCGTTGATGTCTGATACCTGGAAATGTACATGCTGCACAAACGCATCCCATTTCTCCTGTTGGGGTTTTCCGCTGCGCGAGAACTGTGTGATATCTTTCAATAGTACATCCCGAAACTGTTCATCGGTAAATGCAGTACGGCCCATGGCTACAATAGCGAAATGATTGGGCATCCATCCGTCAACAAAAAGATTGTAGAGGGCAGGAACGAGTTTACGTGAAGTAAGGTCACCTGTGCCTCCAAAAATAAAGAAGATCACAGGCTCTTTTTTCAGATTATCGGTAGCTAAGCTCATGCTATAAAGTGGGTTGAATGGTGAGGTATATATAGCCGTGTTATTTAGCAAACCATTGTGTATGGAATACACCTTCTTTGCCGATAAGCTCGTAAGTGTGCGCTCCAAAATAGTCGCGCTGTGCCTGAATCAGGTTAGACGGCATCCGTTCGCTGCGGAACGCATCAAAATAACTCAGCGATGCCGTGTAGGCGGGTATCGCAATGCCGGCAGCAGTAGCAGCGGAAACAATGGTACGCATACCCCCGACGGCACCATTCACTTTTTGCGCGATGCCCGCATCCAGCAACAAGTGTGCAAGCTGCGTATCTTTCTTATAAGCCTGGTATATATCTTCGAGAAATGTAGAGCGGATAATACATCCGCCACGCCAGATCAACGCAATGCTGTCCATCTTCAGGTTATAGCCATACTCGGCAGAGGCCTGCGAAAGCAGGTGCATACCCTGTGCATACGCAATCACGGTGGTGAAATATAGCGCTTCCTCCAGCGACTGTATAAATTTACCCTGATCGACCGTGAGCTTCAGCGCACCGTCTTTATAGAGAGTAGATGCTTTTGTACGCAGCGCTTTATACTTGGAAAGATCGCGCATTGACACTGCTGTATCGATGGTAGGAATCGGCAATTGCAAATCCATCGCTACCTGCGATGTCCATTTACCGGTTCCCTTCGAGCGCGCTTCGTCTTTAATATCATTTAACAACAAGTGGTTTGCACCCGGTGCCTTGAATGCAAATATATCGCGGGTGATCTCGATGAGGAACGATTGCAGCCTGCCATCATTCCATTGCCTGAAGATCGATTGTATCTGCTCGCCCGGCAAGTTCAATCCCTTCTGCATTACTTCATACGTTTCAGCAATAAGCTGCATCAATCCGTACTCAATACCGTTGTGTACCATCTTCACAAAGTGACCCGATGAACCAGGGCCGATATAGGTAACACAAGGATCGCCTTTTACTTTCGCAGCGATGGCCTCAAATATAGGCTGCACTACTTTGTATGCATCCGGGTCGCCACCCGGCATCATGCTCGGACCTTTGCGTGCACCTTCTTCTCCTCCGGAAACACCCATACCGAAGAAGTGAAGTCCTTTACCTTTCAGCTCTTCCGCTCTGCGGTTGGTATCTGTAAAATGAGAATTACCACCGTCAATAATCAGGTCACCTTTATCCAGTAACGGAGCGATCTCCGCTATAGCACTGTCTACTATTTTACCAGCCGGCACCAGCAGCATCACAGCACGCGGCTTTTGCAGGTTGTTAACAAATTCCTGTAAGGATGTGAATCCTTTCACATCACCTTTTACTGCTTCTTTACCAAGAAGTTCTACTTTCGATGCATCTTTATCATAGCCGGCCACCTTGAAACCATGGTCTGCCATATTTAAAAGAAGGTTACGTCCCATGGTACCAAGACCGACCATGCCTAAGAGATAAGAATTGCCTTGCATTGTTATAGAGATAAGATTTATGTAATACTAAGATTATTTCGCTATATATAGTTCACGACTCAAGCTGCTTCACCTTCGCCAGCCTGCGCTTGTGTCGCTCGGCATCTGTAAATTTTGCATTGAGAAAAGCAATGATCAGTTCCTTCGCAGCTTCCGGACCGGTTACACGTCCACCCAGGCAAAGTAAATTCATATCATCATCTTCAACACCCTGGTGTGCAGAGAAGTGATCGTTGATGAGCGCTGCCCGTACGCCGGCCACTTTGTTGGCAGCGATGGAGGCTCCTACACCGCTTCCGCATACAGCAATGCCGCGCGTTACTTCGCCGGATGCTATCGCCCTCGCGAGCGGCACCACAAAGTCCGGATAGTCATCCTGATCGTTGTATGCTGTCGCTCCGAAATCTGTCACTTCATGTTGACGCGATTGTAAAAAGGTTTTGATCACTTCCTTTAGTGCAAAACCTCCATGATCTGCAGCGATTCCTATTTTCATATTCTATAGATGGAAAGAGACGGGTATACCCTTACCTATCGGGGTTTTAAATTAAGCAAAGGTTCCGATTCCGACACCAAGGTTAACATCTTTTAAAAAGTTAGTAAGGTTCGTTACAAATAATTAATTGATAAACAATGTTTAGCAATTGAGATTTGCCAATACGACAATTGACACCTTATTTTAATGCCAATATAAGCCAGACGATAACGATACAAACAACCGGAGTTGCTGTAAAGATCCCGATTTTTTCCAAAGTCGATTCAGGCTGAAGAACTTTTGTATATAATAAAGCAGCAAGAACTATTCCTGCCACTATCCAAAAGAATAAAATAAAGTAGCCATACCCCAAAGAACTACTCGGGTCATTCCAACCAAGGTTGATTAGAAAAAGAATAATACTATAATAAATGACGTTAAAGATTAAAATTCGTGTTCCCATATGAGGCTCGTGGTTAAAAAGAGGCTTTTTATTATTAATGCTTGCCTGATGGTATCTTGCCATTCCTTGCAATATACTACTGAAAAGAATAACAATAATCTTATAACCGTTAAGCAAGAAAATACATTATCAAATGAACAGTCTGATCATGACGAAGTCATTTTTGAAGGTTCCAACAACCTGATAGCGCTGGTTCAAGTAAATGCCAGTTATTTTGATCAGGTGCATGATGTTATTATAATAAAGGGTAATGGCAATATAATATCACTATATAACACCAACATATTGGATCTTCGAACAAAGAACACTGATTCACTGATCATCATTGGAAACAAGCAAAAATATATACTCCATGCTGGAAATCTGATAGCAACAGATAAGACATTAGTACCCGATACCATAAAGTTAAAAGAGCAATTTTTTAATCCCGCGAAATACATTCATGATGTTCGAAATACCGAGACGGAAGAAGAAAAAATAACTTTGTACTATTTTGAAGAAAAAGTAACACCGCAGTTTGCCATCGATTTTTTAACAAAAGGCGCTCAAGATGGAAAAATGGATTGCCTCCATGAACTGGCAGAACTTTACCTCTATGGCATTGGGGTTGAGGCTTCAACAACAAAAGCTATCGGGCTGCTTGAATTTGCCGCTGCCAAAGATTATATACCTTCAATTAGAAGGCTTGCAGAAATACATTCGGGAAAATTTGGAGCTCCCAAAAACCCAGAACTGTCTCAATATTATCTGAAGCGGGGCAGTATGTTAGGTGATGCAAACTGTCAAGAGCAGTTAAAGAAAAAATAGAACCTTATACTTACCGGTTATAAGGCTCCTCCGTTATCCACTGAAACTTCCGGCCCAATAGCAACGAAGCATTGGCAGAAGAGCGAACAGCGGTTACCCGGATAGAGTCCTGGTATAGCAGGCCGTTCAGGTGCAGCGATTCATCATGCAGTGTAAAGGTAAATTCTCCCGTGGTCGTCAGGTCTTTTGAAGCAACGTGTATCTTCTTTGCTCCATTCCGGATCGCACAATACCACGACACCGGGAAACCATCAGCATATACAATCTGCACGATGCTGTTACTTATCAATAGTTTCTTCCATCGCCTGGAGTTATCAGTTGCCTGAGACAACGGTGTGTTATTAATCGTGAATGAAGACACATCATACTCGCCCACAATACTATCCTTTCGCATATAATAGCTTGCCTGTTTTTGTTTTTGATCGATTACATAGATGAGGTTCGGAATGATCATCACGCCTACCAGCAGCACTTTCACTGTGAGCCGGATCAGTCTCGCACGCTTGCCACCCTGAAACACCGGGTGGAGCGATTTACCCTTCCATGTATACAGCAATTCATCTCCATGCGATACCATTAAAAAGACTGACATCCATAACAAATGAAACGAGTATAATTTTACCGGCACATCGTAAAACAGGTTGAGTGCAAATACATTGGCCATCACGAACGAAGCCAGTATAGCCCCCGGCAATGTTGTGCGCCTGAACAGCAACAATGCTGCTGCCAGCACTTCACTCACGCCCGCAAGAATAGTATAGGCCGGTGAAGCTCCCATAAACGTCCACAACAATCCCATCGGCGATGACTCTCCGTATGTTCGGGATAACATCTCGATGGTAGGCAATGGAAACTGGGCAGGAATTACCTTCGAAAAGCCATAGCCAAAAAGTGATGCCGCGAGGTAGTAGCGCACCAGCACTTCCAATCCCAACGACCATGTTCTCTCCTTGAATCGCATTCGGTCAAAGAACATCCACAAGGTAGTGGCAATACCGGCAACGGCCAACAATATAATGGCTTCAGCATATTTATACGATGTATCGCCACTGCCGTTTTCTATGTGTGCCAGAGTATAGTAATCGCCCAATATCCATGGCCCGGCTATATCTACCACACTGGCAAATAAAACATGCAAGGGTTGGTATATATATCCAAAGAACGGAATCACGGATAACGGAAACGGTAAAATATACAGGATTAAATACACAAACATGAATCGGGAAACCATCTCATGTATAAAGGACCGGGAGTGTGTAAAGATTTTTTTCAATGGTTCCATGCGCAGGTATCGTCAGGGTAAAGCAGCCTCCAACCAAAGGAGTACAGAACGAAGTTAGTGAAAAACAGCATCCGGTAACGCCTCTCAAATTCATAAGATAACGGGGTCTTGTCGCTCGTGAAAATACAACTACCGCTTGGTGTTCAAACAGCCTTAGGTCTGAAATTCATGACTCTGTCCACGGCAACACCTGTAATATCCCACATCATTGTGCCTTCTGAACTTCGCATTTATGTCAAAAGCCTCCAAAGTTTCGGCCAGATCAACAATCCACTGGATTGGCCGTATACTAATTCTCAAATTCCTTGATAAATTTGTATGTTGATAACCGGACGCTCCATGAGACGAATTTTTAGTTTGATCGTAATCCTTGCAATCGCCCTGGCATCGTGCCACAGCAACAAGCCTGCCTATAAAACTTCCAGCGGAAAGAAAAAACTGAAGCACTACAACAAGCTTCAGTATGGAGAGCGAAAAGTTTTCAAACCGTAAATCCGTCAGTCTTCAGGGCAAACCCAGGAACATCTTCCCGGAAAATTCTTGATTCATATTTGATTGGAACGTTATCCCGATAGCCATCGGGAACAGAATAGCACAGATCGTTTAGAGTAACTGTTAA
>NZ_DAIQRQ010000018.1:77720-82755 GCF_036786105.1 Ohtaekwangia sp. | reverse complement strand
TTACACGTTAATCGTTAGAAGAGTAACTACGATTAACGTGTAACGATTAACCGATAACGGGTCGTCCCTTCACCACTCACTTCTAGCGGCTAGTAGCTTGCAGCCAGCAGCTATTTCTATCTATCCAAGTTTCTCCAACACATCCATTACTTCCTTCACCGCTTTGCGGCTTGATTCGAGGAGTGCGCGTTCTTCAGAGTTGAGATCAAGTTCGATTACACGTTCAATTCCATTTTTGCCGAGAATTACCGGCACACCCAGGTAGCAATCTTTTATACCATACTCGCCATCGAGTTTGATACATACCGGGAATACCCTGCGCTGATCTTTTACGATAGCTTCTACCATTTGTGCTGCAGCGGAGCCGGGAGCATACCATGCCGATGTGCCCATGAGTTTTACCAGCTCGCCACCACCAACTTTTGTTCTTTCCAGTATGGCATTCAGTTTATCTTTATCGATAAGCTCGGTTACCGGTATACCGGCTACGGTAGTATAGCGTGGCAGGGGCACCATCGTGTCGCCATGGCCACCGAGTAACACAGCCTGTATATCTTTAGGGGATACATTCAATGCTTCTGCCAGAAACGCACGGTAACGGGCCGTGTCAAGTATACCGGCCATACCAAATACTTTGGTACGCGGCAGTTTGGAGGTGAGGTGTGCCTGATACGTCATAACATCCAGCGGATTGGAAACCACGATGATGATCGCGTCCGGTGAGTACTTGATAATATTTTCGGTTACAGACTTTACAATGCCTGCGTTGGTTCCGATAAGATCATCGCGGCTCATGCCCGGCTTGCGCGGAAGTCCTGAAGTGATCACCACTACATCGGAGTTTGCAGACTTTGCATAGTCATTGGTAGCACCAATGGTGCGGCTATCATACAGATCGATGGGAGCCTTTTGCCAGATGTCCAATGCCTTTCCTTCAGCAAGACCTTCTTTAATATCTACCAGCACGATTTCATTAGCCACCTCGCGATAGGCCAGTACATCGGCACATGTAGCGCCTACATTACCAGCGCCAACTACTGTTACTTTCATAAGAATAAATATTTATGGGTTTGAATTGTGATATCAGGGAGTTTACCGAACGGAGTTGATCAAACAGTATAGCGTCAGAAATCAGCACCATGTAACACAGGGCAGGAATGAGTGAACACTGCCTAGGCACCAATTTAGGATACTACCTGTCAAAAAAAAATGTTATTGAGGAAAATGTGGCGACACCCGGAAGGTGATCACCTCACGTGTAGTCTCCGTAATCCGGTACCGGTTGTCGATGCGATGCCCCGCCACCCATATAATTTCTCCCTGCGATTCGAGTACCGTTACCGTGTCTTTATCAGCCACGGATACTTTGTTATCGATCAGAAAGTCACTTACCTTCTTGCGGTGTTGCATGCCCAGCGGATAGAATGCATCGCCTGCTTTCCACTTGCGCCATACCAACGGGAATATAATTTTAGCAGCATCGAGCGTGGCTTCATATACCTGTGAAGATTTTTGCACAACCGCAGACGGAAGGATGGTCATATTCCATATACCGAACGTTGCCTGTTGCTGATCTTTCTCTATACGAGCATTTTCCCAACCGTTCACCTGTTTTGTTACAAGGAGATGCTCCCGATCATTTACCAGTTGATGTGTAGAGGAATAAAATCGCTTGCCGGATTGTCCGTGTAACGATGCTACTATATCCATACACACATCATAATTAAAACCGTATTCCTTCAGGAAATTCCAGAGCACAGAAGCTTCGTGTGTTGCGCCCTGAAAATATGCTTTGTCGATCGTGATGCGATCGTGCAATACTGTAACATATTGATCCGTCCATGCCTCCAGCCCGCGATGCAGTAACGCAAGCTCGCCTGCTACTTTACCAAAGCTCCGTTGTATAGTATATTCCAGCGAAGGGTTAAGCTCTTTTAATGCCGGTATAATTTTATGACGAATATAGTTTCGTTGATAGTCGTCAGTCTGGTTGCTGCTGTCTTCGCGCCAGGCTATGTTGTGTGCTTTTGCATATTGCTCTATCGCTTCGCGCGAAGCAAACAACAGCGGGCGGATAATGTTGCTGTGCTTTACCGGTATACCTGCAAAGCCATCCAGCGATGCACCGTGTACCCAATGGAGAAGTACCGTTTCCAGTGAGTCGTTCAGGTGATGAGCCGTAGCGAGTTTGGTAAAACCCTGGTGAGTTACTACTTCATTGAACCATCTATAGCGCAGCTCGCGTGCAGCCATCTGGATGGAAAGTTTATGCACTTCAGCGTATGCGGCTGTATCAAACCGCGTAGTAAAGCAGGGAATGTTTTGTTGTGCAGCAACAGTCTTCACAAAATCTTCATCACCATCGGCATCTTTACCGCGAAGTTGAAAATTACAATGCGCTATCGCGATAGAGAACCCGGCCTGCTGAAAAAGATGGAGCATTACCATGGAGTCGATGCCACCACTGACGGCCAGCAGGATGCAGTCGTCTTTCCGGCAAAGTGTATGCTGGTGAATATGGTTCAGAAATTGCTCTAGCACGGGCGCAAAGGTACGATTTACGATTTTAGAATTACGATTCGTAGCTTGCAGGTGAATTTATGAATGCACAAAGAAGCAGAAAGCGGAAAGTTGAAAGCGGAAAGCGGTGGACCATCATGTTGTTTGTGATGGCACTCCTGGTGTCGGCTCCCGCGTGGGCACAAAAGAAAGTGAAGCTGAAACAGGCTGATCAGTTGCGCGGAGGAAGACAAGGCGATGAGCGCTTCGACCGACTTATCGGTAATGTTATACTCACACAAAACCAAACCACTATATTCTGCGACTCGGCATACTTCTTCAAGAAGCGAAATTTTGTAGAAGCTTTTGGTCAGGTAAAGATTCTGGAAGGCGACTCAGTAACCATTACAGGGCGAAAACTGGAATATGATGGTAACACTAAAAAAGCCAAGCTGCGCTCCAACGTGGTGTTCACCAAACTTGCCACGGCCACCCTATACACAGACTTTCTCGATTTTGATCGCAGTACCAACATTGCTAACTATTTCAACAACGGCCGGCTGGTGGATAGCATCAACGTACTTACCAGTAACAAGGGATATTATAACGTAAACTCCAACCTCGCTTCCTTTAAGCGCGATGTGCACGTAAAGAATCCGGATTATACCATGACAGCCGATAGCCTTCAGTATAATTCGCGATCGAAAATCATATACTTTGTAACGCCTACAACGGTGCTTGATAAAGACAGCAGCATATTTGTGTATGAGAATGGATTTTATCAGACTACATCCAAGCAATCGGATTTAAAACTGGGCTCTGCCGAAACACAAGACTACAAGCTCGATGCAGAGAACTATAAACTGGATGACATCCGGAAAAAATACCTCTTCCGCACCAATGTGGTCATGACCTATAAAAAGGAAAACCTGATTATCTATGGGCAGTCGGCCGATTATTTTAAAAACATTGGTATAGCGAAAGTATACAACAACGCGTATGCCGCGAAGGTCACGGACAAGGATACACTCTTTATCTCGGCCGATACATTGGTTTCTATTGATAGCCCCGATCCGGCCAAGAAACGCCTGCTGGCCTATAACAACGTAAAGATATTTAAGAGCGATATGCAGGGGCTGGCCGATTCACTGGAGTATCGCTCCATCGATTCCACGATATACTTCTACAAAGATCCTATACTCTGGTCGCAGGATAACCAGATGACAGCGGATTCCATTCACATGCTCATCAAGAACAACACGATCGATAAAATCTTTATGATCGCCAACTCTTTTGTGATCTCGCAGGATACGCTGATCAACTTTAACCAGATCAAAGGCAGGCGCATGACAACATACTTCAAAGACTCAAAGATCGATCACGTGCATGTAGAAGGTAACGGTGAAAGTATATACTTCGCGCTGGATGAAAAGACTAATTCTGCCATGGGCATGAACAAGATTATCTGTAGCAGCATCACCATCCGGTTCAAGGAGGGAAAGGTAAACAACATGAGTTTTTATGTGAAGCCTGAAGCGAGTTTTATACCGCCTCACGAACTGAAAGTTGAGGATACCAAGTTAAAGGGATTTTCGTGGCGTGGTAAAGAAAGACCTAACCGTGAAGATGTTGTAAAAGAACAAGTTACACCAGGTACCGCGCAGGCGGAAGGTCGTAAACGTTTGTGATAAAATTAGGGGCTTCGCCTAACGAAATAATTCTGGATCTATTATGACAATCCACAGAAATGTTTAAATTTTGTAGCATATGTGGTTTCTATGAGAAAAATCTTGTTGTTGGTGATGATCACAATCCTTACCCGGATAAGTTTCGGGCAGGGATTTGAGGTCGTTCCCCTGCAGGACTCTTACCGCGGATTAATAGGCGAAACCATCAAGGCCCCGATTCGCTTCAAGAATACCTCCGAGAAAACGATCACGCTTATTATTCGTAAAGTCGATGCCCAGATTGGCAGCACGCAGAAAAACTTTTTTTGTCTCGACAACAATTGCCTTGACCAGAAAAACGAAGACTATATTTTAAAAGTTGATGCAGGTCAAACCATCAACAGTTTCCAGGTGGCGTTGGAAGCCGGGCTCGTTCCTGCTGAAAGTACCGTACGCTATGTTGTTTATAACAAGTCGCATCCTGCGCAAATCGTAGAGTTTGTTGTGAACTTCAGCGTGGAAGAAAAACTGGAGAAGCAAAGCTTGTATACTTCCCGGTTTATTGACTTGCACGATGTGTACCCGAACCCTGTAACGGATAATGCTTTTGTGGAATACAAAATGTTCAATGAACAGGTAAAGGCGAAAATCATCATGCATAACCTGCTGGGCAATCCAGTAGGTGATTATCCACTGCCATTTACCGAAAACCGTGTTCGCATCAAAGTAGACGAACTCAACGCCGGCATTTACTTCTACACCCTTTACCTCGATAACGAAGGGGTCATGACGCGGAAACTTATCGTTAAGAAGTGAATTGTTATCGGTTACAGGTTAACCGTTAATAGTCTTTCCGAATAACGTGTAAC
>NZ_DAIQRQ010000018.1:72044-77620 GCF_036786105.1 Ohtaekwangia sp. | reverse complement strand
CTGAAGCCAGATTCCAACTTTTTCTCCCCCTGTTACATCCTATTTGCATGAAAACAGCGTTTTTCTGTTCTAAACTCTTGTACTATATTTGCGGGCTTATGCGGAATCTATCAGCGTTAATCTTTATAATTTTCATCCTGCTGGCCGGGGCATCGTGCAGCAAGTTCCGGAGAATTGAGAAAAGTCAGGACTGGCGGGTGAAATATGAGGGAGCCCTGCATTATTACGATATCAAGGAATATTATAAGGCTTCGGTATTGTTTGAACAGATTCTGCCCATTGTGCGCGGCTTGCCGGAAGGTGAAAAAGTGCAGTTCTTCCTGGCCTATTGCCAGTTTTACGATAAGCTTTATTTGCTGGCTTCCGAGCAATTCAAAACCTTTTACGAAACCTATGGTCGTAGCACACTGGCAGAAGAGGCGCGATACATGTATGCTTATTCGCAATATGCGTCATCGCCCAAGCCCAACCTGGATCAGACCAACAGCATTAATGCCATGGCTGCCATGCAGGAATTTTTGAACCGCTTTCCGAACAGCAAATTCAAAGACCAGGCGGTAGAGGTAATTTACACCACACAGGCCAAACTTGAGAAAAAAGGATTTGAAAATGCGTACCAGTACTACAGAATGCGCAGCTACAAGGCGGCTATCGTATCGCTTAACAATTTCAAGAACAACTTCCCCGATTCGCATTACGTGGAAGAAGCCAGCTACCTGGTGGTATCGGCCGAATACAAACTTGCGCAACAAAGTATTTATTCAAAGCAGGCAGAACGTTATAAAGCTGTGGTAGAACACTACAAAGAATTTGTAGACAAGTTCCCGCAGAGCAAGTTTCTGAGAGACGCAGAAAAAATGTATGGCGACAGCCTCGAAAAATTAAACAAAACGAAAAACACAAACACATAATAATATGGCAGCTCAATCATCCATAGTAACCCGCGATGTAGAAAAGATCGCAGCACCCAGCGGTAATGTATACGAGTCGGTAGTGATCATCTCCAAGCGTGCGCGCCAGATTGCCGTGAACCTGAAAGAGGAGCTCAACAACAAACTGGCTGAGTTTGCTACTACTGTAGATAACCTGGAAGAAGTTTTCGAAAACCGCGAGCAGATCGAAATCTCCAAGTTCTACGAGCGTATGCCGAAGCCTACCAATACAGCGATAGAAGAGTTTCTCGATGGCGAGCTTACCTTCCGTATGCGTAACGAAGACCCGGCATAGGGAAAACGTTATCCGTTATCTGTTAATCGTTATTCGTAATCGATACATTGTTTCCGGATAACGATTAACGGGTAACTTGTAAACCGGTAACGGATATGCTTCATAATAAAAAGATCTTGCTGGGCGTAACAGGAAGCATTGCTGCTTATAAGTCGGCTGTGCTCACGCGATTGCTCGTGAAAGCCGGGGCAACCGTAAAAGTGGTGATGACGTCTGCCGCACATGATTTTATAACACCGCTTACGCTCGCTACACTCTCTAAAAATCCTGTACTCACAACGTTCTCGAAAGATGAAACCGGCCAGTGGAACAACCATGTAGACCTGGGGTTGTGGGCCGATGCCATGGTAATTGCTCCAGCCAGTGCCAATACGCTGGCAAAAATGGCGAATGGATTGTGCGATAATCTTTTGCTCGCGGTATACCTTTCCGCACGTTGCCCGGTATTTTTTGCTCCTGCCATGGATCTCGATATGTTGCAGCATCCTGTCACGCAACATAATCTTCACAAACTGAAAGATTTTGGAAATATACTGATCGACCCAACGTATGGCGAACTGGCCAGCGGGCTGGTAGGGCAGGGCCGAATGGCGGAACCGGAAGAAATTGTTGCCGCACTGGAAAAGCATTTCGCCACACAGAAAAAACTTGGCGGTAAAAAAGTACTGGTAACAGCGGGCCCTACATATGAAGCACTCGATCCTGTGCGCTTTATAGGCAACCACTCCAGTGGAAAAATGGGTTTTGCCATTGCAGAAGCATTGGCCGATCTCGGCGCTGAAGTAAATCTGGTAACGGGGCCTACGCAACAGCATACGACACATACACAGATCAACGTTATCAACGTGACTTCGGCTGAGCAGATGTATACAGCGTGTGCTACCCATTTTCCAACCGCGGATGTTACGGTGCTGGCAGCAGCGGTGGCTGACTATCGGCCGGTGGAGGTAGCGGAGCAGAAGATCAAGAAGAGTGATGCAAACCTGACAATCGAGTTGACAAAAACGCGCGACATCGCTGCATCGCTCGGAAAGATGAAACACAACGGGCAGGTGATTGTGGGCTTTGCCCTGGAAACAGAGAATGAAAAAGCCAACGCATTGTCTAAATTAGAAAGAAAGAATTTTGACCTCATCGTATTAAATTCACTGAACGATAAAGGTGCCGGGTTTCAACACGATACCAACAAGATCACCATCATCGACAAGGAACAACGTGTGAAGTCGTTTGAATTGAAAACTAAAAAAGAAGTAGCACAGGATATTGTTAATGCCATTATTGAAAAGCTGCATGATTAAAAAAGCGTTGGTCATTGTTCTTCTTTTTATTTCACTGGCTGTTCAGGCGCAGGAGCTGAGCTGCACGGTATCTATCAACGCCACGCAGGTTCAGACGTCTGACCGGAATATTTTTCGCGATATGAAGACGGCCATTGAGCAGTTTATGAACACACGCAAATGGACGAACGACTCGTACAAGAGCTATGAGAAGATCAAATGCAATATTTTGATCACCATCACCAGTATGCAGACTGGTACCTCCATCGGTACCTTTGAAGCTTCCGTACAAATACAATCTGCACGACCGGTATATAACACGAACTACTCAACACTGGCATTTAACTTTGCCGATCGCGATTGGCAGTTTGAATACGTTGAATCGCTTCCGCTCGAATACAACGACAACACGTATACCACCAACCTCACGTCAATGCTGGCATTATATGCCTATATGATCATCGGCGTAGATTACGATACGTTCAGTGAGCTGGGCGGTACTCCGTACTTTCAGAAAGCATTGCAAGTGGTAAACAACGCGCAGCAGTCGGGCCGTCCCGGATGGCAGTCGCTACAGGGAAACCGATCGCGTTACTGGATCGTGGAGAACTACAACAATCCGCAGATGGTAGACTTGCGCAAAGCGATTTATGCCTATCACCGCCTGGCACTCGATACCTTCGATAAAGATCCGGACAAAAGCAGGGAAGTTATTTTAAAAGGACTGAAAGACATCAAGAAGGTGCGCGATGTAAACCCTACAGCCGTAATCATTGTAAGCTTCTTTGATGCCAAGGGTAAAGAGCTTGTAAATATTTTTTCATCCGGCAACCTGCAGGTGAGGCGGGAGGCGTACGACATTATCAAAGCGATAGACCCATCGTCTAACCGCGCCAACTACGACAAGATCATTCAGAATTAGCGTTTCTTTTTCTGAATCAGCTTCACCTGAAATTCATCGCCCGTATTCTTTTTTCATAGTATCTTAGCCCCCATGGGTACGCGGCAACTTCGTCTTAATGATTCCGTACAGATCCGGAAGCGGATGCCGGATTTCACCGGTAAAACAATCAACGTTGTGTTGACGGACAGCACGGCTATAGTGGGTACACTGGAGAAAACCAGCGACAACGGAATTGTGTTAAAGAACATGCGGATGAAGAATGTATCGTATTCATTTGATAAAATTGCTGAAATATATTTCGACACGAACGCCTGATGTTAAAGCATCTCACCATTAAAAACTACGCATTGATCCGTCACCTGGAGCTGGAGCCTTCCGCCCATCTCAACGTGATCACCGGCGAAACGGGAGCTGGTAAATCCATTATGCTGGGTGCCATCGGCTTGCTGATGGGCAACCGTGCTGAGACAAAAGTATTGTGGGACGAGAATGAGAAGTGCATAACCGAAGGTGTCTTCAACATCAAAGACTATAAATTGAAATCATTCTTTAAGTCGGAAGATCTGGATTATGATGACAATACGGTTATTCGCAGAGAGATTAGTCCTGGGGGAAAATCGCGTGCCTTTATCAACGATACACCCGTTACGCTCGAAGTAATGAAGCGTGTAGGAAGTTTGTTGATGGATATACATTCACAGCACGAAACGTTGCTGCTGGGCAATCAAACATTTCAATTAAAGCTCATCGATGCGTATGCAGAAAATCAAACGTTGATTGAGCAATATGCAGAGCAATGGAGCGAATATCTTCATGCAAAAAAAGCATACGAGACACTAACAGCAGAAGCGGAAACACTTCGGCAGGAAGCAGACTATATACGCTTTCAGCTGGATGAGCTTACCAAGGCAAACTTCGAGGAGAACGAGCAGGAATCGCTGGAGTCGGAGATGAAGATCATGGAGCATGCGGAGGAAATCAAAACCCGCTTTCAGCAAACACTTGAATTACTTACGCGATCTGAATATGCCTCACGCGGCAGCCTGAGCGAAGCACGCAACCATCTGCAGAATGTGACTTCGTATGCCGATAAATATAGTAACCTGTTTCAGCGTATCGATAGCATGATTATTGAGCTGGATGACTTGCTGGATGAAATTGAGCGTGAAGAAGAAAGTATAGAGTTTGATCCCGAACGCTCTGAGTTTGTGAAAGAGCGTTTGAGTGTATTGTATCGCCTGCTAAAAAAACATCGTGCTGCCGATGTAAAAGAACTTCTCACTATTCAGGAAGGTCTTCGCGAAAAAGACAGCATCACGTCCAATGTAGACGAAGCGCTGGCGAAAGCAAAAGACGCTTATACAGCGGCTGATAAAAAAGTGCGCGCACTGGCGGCAAAAATCAGCGACACACGAAAGAAAACATTCAAACCGCTGAGCAACCAACTGGTAAAGCTGTTGCAAGAGGTAGGTATACCAAATGCTACTCTACAGATTGATGTTCAGGAAACCGAACCGACTGCCTCGGGTATAGATAAAATAGATATACTCTTCAGCGCCAACAAAGGTATAGCACCGCGTCCGTTGGCACAGGTGGCATCGGGCGGGGAATTTTCGAGGTTGATGTTCTGCATCAAATATGTAATGGCTGAGAAGACAGCAATGCCCACCCTGATACTCGATGAAATTGATAGCGGTGTATCGGGTGAAGTAGCGATCAAACTCGGTAACCTGATGAAGTCTATGTCGAAGACACATCAGCTTATCGCGATCAGTCACTTGCCCCAAGTGGCCGCGAAAGGCGATGCACATTACTTTGTATATAAAGATAACTCCGCAGCCAAAACAGTGAGCAGCATACGCGAGCTCAAGAAAGAGGAGCGTGTGGAGGAGATCGCCAAAATGATAGGCGGAGAGAAGCCATCCAAAGTTGCCCTTCAAAACGCTCAAGAGCTGCTTACTGCGTAAAATTTATTTCCCACAGAACTCACAGAATTTCACAGAAGCTTTTGCTGCATTTAATCTGTGTATATCTGTGAGTTCTGTGGGAGATTTTACTGCATTTGATTTTGTCTGTGAAATCTTTAGCGTAGAGAAGCCATCCAAAGTTGCCTTTCAAAACGCTCAAGAGCTGCTTACTGCGTAAAATTTATTTCCCACAGAACTCAC
>NZ_DAIQRQ010000018.1:52935-71944 GCF_036786105.1 Ohtaekwangia sp. | reverse complement strand
TTCAAAACGCTCAAGAGCTGCTTACTGCGTAAAATTTATTTCCCACAGAACTCACAGAATTTCACAGAAGCTTTTGCTGCATTTAATCTGTGTATATCTGTGAATTCTGTGGGAGATTTTACTGCATTTGATTTTTGTCTGTGAAATCTTTAAATGCCTTGCGATAGGTGTCGCTGATGGGAATGGTAGCGGAGCCGATCTGTACTTCGCCTTTGTGAATAACATCAATCGCATCAACCGCCACTATATAGGAATGATGAATGCGGATAAATTTATCGGAAGGTAATTGTTCTTCGAGGCTCTTGAGTCGCTGCAGTGTAACTACCCTTTGTTGTTTGGTGTGAATGGTAACATAATCTTTCAATCCTTCAACATAAAGTATATCATCCCAGCGCACTTTTACCAGCTTCGTTCCATCTTTTACAAATACAAAGGGCTGCGCCGGATCGGGCGCTTTGGTTTCGCTTGTAGCTATAGCAGAAGCTGTGGAAACTGTTATTCGCTGATTGGCTTTTTCTGCAGCGCGAAGAAATCGTTCGAATGTAATGGGCTTCAGCAGGTAATCGATCACATCAAGCTCGTAGCCCTCCAATGCATATTCGGAATATGCTGTGGTGAGAATAACCATCGGTTTCTTTTGCAAAGCTTTGAGTAAAGATATACCGGTTATTTCGGGCATCTGTATATCGAGAAAGAGCAGATCCACCGGAGTCTTGCGCAGAATCTCGATCGCAGCGAGCGGACTCGAACAGGCATCGAGTAAAGAAAGATACGGTACCTTCTTTACATAATCGGTCATCAGGCTGCGCGCCAGTGGCTCATCGTCTACAATCAAACACGAAATGCTCACGATAAAATTAGTTTCAATTCAACGCTATAGTGATCGGGAGTGTTTTCTACTTTTAAAGTATGCCGCCCGGGGTAACTGAGGTCTAATCTACGCTGAACATTTTGTAATCCAATGCCCGACTTGCTGTGTCCGTTCTTCGGAGCGGTATATTTACTGTTCTCTACACGATAGATGCAGGTTTTGCCCTCCATCGCAATGCTGGCTTTTACCCACGCATCGGTGCTGTTGTTGGTAATGCCGTGCTTGAAGGCATTTTCCAGGAAGGTGATAAAAATGAATGGCGAGATGCGTGCATCCTGCACATTACCCTGTATTGTGAAATCGATCGGTATCTGGTTGTTCAGGCGCAGGCGTTCCAGGCTGATATAGTTTTGCATATACTCGATCTCTTTGCTCAGCAACACTTGCTGATAGTTGGTGTCGTAGATCATATAACGCATCATCTGCGACAGCTTGGCAATCACTTCGGTTGTATTGGGCGATTGCGAGTAGGCGAGGTAATACAAATTATTAAGTGTGTTGAAAAGAAAGTGTGGATTGATCTGTGCTTTCAGAAAGTTAAGTTCTGCCTGCAGTCGTTCGTTCTCTACTTCCTTCTTCTTCGATTCAAACTCAAACCACTCCTGTGCAAAGCGAAGCATTCCAACAAAGATTACAATGAAGAGACTGGTGGCGCTGGCCTGCACAATAAATATAGAGTTATAGAAATAATGCACCTGGTGTGAGTAGCCATCTGCGAGATAACGCTGCAGGTGTACACGTAAAAACATGAGAATGGCAAAAGGTATAAAGAACTCCAGCAGGTATTGTCCCACTTTTTTTCGCTCCAGAAATCGCGGCAGAAAAATGAAGTAGTTGAGATAGGCAACAAGAATGTTAAATATACCATTGGAGGCCGCCTGTACGAAAATCTCCATAGGTTCAATGTCGTGCTCGTGTCTTCGAAAGGAAGCCATCTGGTATACAAAGAATGAAATGTATACACACCAGAAGGAGAGGTGGAGCAGAATAACCCGGTTACGTTGAATAGTAGATTGCATAACAAAACACAATACAGGTAAAATTACGTTTTAGTGCCTGGTGGTGAAGCTGTTCTTATTGATTTTCTACCGTTAGTGGAGTTTTATCGACCGATTCGAGGCGTTGTCCGTACCTTTCGGCACGGTCGAATAGTTGACCGGATTGTCGAATTGAAATGCCTGATCGTATAAAAACAACCTATATGCGTCAACAAATGAATTTTCTTTGCCGTTGACTTTCCAAGCAAGTGTTCGAAAGCATTTTGTGATTTCTTGATTCTGAGTTTTTTATTCTTTTACTATAACATGAGAAAATTATTATCGCTTTTACTTTTTATTACGAGCAGCAGCGCTGTGTTTGCGCAGGGACAGAGTGGAGGTAGTGCCGGGGCTAATACAGCTTCACATACGGCAGTAGCAACTACTGGCAAAATTACCGGAACGGTTACGGATGCCGAAACCAAAAAGCCCGTGGAGTTTGCTACCGTTGCCCTGACCGCCGTTGATTCCGATAAGCCACTCGATGGTACTGTGTGTGATGATAAAGGTGAATTTACCATTTCGAAAGTAGCACCGGGCACCTATAACCTGGTGGTATCGTTTGTTGGCTATGAAACACAAACCGTAAAAGGAGTAGTGGTACCTGATAGGAAAGAAGGTATAAATGTTGGCACGATTGCACTAAGCACCGGAGCAAAAGTGCTCAAAGAAGTGGTGGTGGAAGGACAGAAGTCCATCATTGAAGAGCGAGTGGATCGCATGGTATATAATGCTGAGAACGACCAGACCGCCCGCGGTGGTGATGCCACAGATGTACTGAAAAGAGTGCCGATGCTTTCTGTTGACCTGGATGGTAACGTATCCATGCGCGGTAGCCAGAATATACAAGTGCTTATCAATAACAAGCCATCTACCATTATGGCTTCCAGTATAGCAGATGCGTTAAAGCAGATTCCTGCTGATCAGATCAAATCTGTAGAGGTGATCACATCGCCCTCTGCCAAATACGATGCAGAAGGTTCTGCCGGTATCATCAACATCATTACCAAGAAAAATACATTACAAGGACTTACCCTGAACATAGATGCCGGTGTAGGTACACGTGGTTCTAACCTGGGGCTGAATGGTAATTATCGCAAAGGCAAGATGGGCTTTTCTCTGGGCGGATGGGGCCGTGCCAACTATAATGTAAAAGGTAGCTTTGAAAACAACCAGTATACACGTTCATCGCTGGAAGGACCGTATACCCAAAACCTGCAGCAGGCCAAAACACGTAACAACGGTATATTTGGTAACTACAACCTCGGTTGGGATTATGATATAAATGAGAAGAACTATATGGCTGCGTCTGTCCGCCTGGGTGCGCGTAATGGTAACAGTTACCAGGATAATCTGTTTACGATGATCGACAATGCTATAGATGATCCTGATAACGCTACCATTACCAGTTTGCGTAATGTCATCTCGAAAGATCAATCCAACACCGTAGATGCAAACCTGACTTTTACCCATTTGTACGCCAAGCCACAGCGTGAGCTAAGCTTTATGGGCAGCTATAGCCGTAACAACCGCACCAATAACTACCAGAACGCTATAGCAGAACAGAATGGTGTTGCTGTTACGCAAGGTGTAAAGAACGTGAACGACAGCTACAACCAGGAGATGACCATGCAGGTAGATTATCAATCGCCTATCGGTTCAAACCAGATGGTGGAATTCGGTGCTAAAGATATTATGCGTAAAGCGTTTAGCGAGTTCCAGTATTTTACTTCCGATGGTAACGGAGGATACGTGCCTTCCACCAACGCATCACTTTCCAACAACCTGAACTATGATCAGAATGTAGCCGGCGGATATTTATCATATACCTATACTACCAAGAGTAATATTAGTGTAAAGGCAGGTTCTCGTTACGAATACACAACCATTAAAGCCTATACACTCACTGAGGAAAAGATAGAGATACCTGCTTACGGCGTGCTGGTTCCCAGTATAAACGTTTCTAAAAAGTTCAGCAATGGTAAAACATTAAAGGCTGCCTATAACAGACGTATTCAGCGTCCGTCTATCCAGTACCTGAACCCGAACATACAGGCATCCAACCCTTATAGTATATCGATTGGTAACCCTTCGCTAAGCCCCGAGTATACCAACAACTACGAACTTACGTACAGCACGTTCATTAAAGGAACGTCACTTAACTTCTCTGGTTTCTGGCGCAATACCAATAATTCAATTCAGAGTATACGCGATGTGATCGGTAATGTAAAAACAGATCCTGATACAGTGCGCACAACGTACAAGAACATTGGTAAGGAAGATGCCGTAGGGCTTAACTTTTTTGCAAATGTGAATATCGGTAAGCTTTCATTGAATGGCGGTAGCGATCTATACTATGCGATGTTGAAGAATAATAACCCTGATCCGCAATATACTGCCAGCAATTCAGGTTGGGTTGTGAGCTATCGCCTCTTTGGTAGCTATAACCTCACAAAAGGATGGGGTTTCCAGTTCTTCGGATTCTACCGCGGTCGCCAGGTACAATTGCAGGGAACGCAAGGGGGATTCGGTATATATAGTCTTGGTTTGAAGAAAGATCTGAACGACAAACGTGGAAGTATAGGCTTTGGTGCAGAGAACTTCTTCAATACATCAGGCTTCCGGATTCATAGCAAAGTAAATTCTCCGTTGGTAGAAAGCACTAGCTTAACGGTGTTGAAGAACATGAGCTTCCGCATCAACTTCAGCTACCGCATTGGTAAAATGAGCACGGATGCCAAACCGAAACGCAGAAAGTCTATCAGCAATGATGACCTCAAAGAAGGTGGCGAAGGTGGCGGAGGCGACATGGGCGGGGGTGCTCAGGGCGGTGGCCAGCAAGGTGGCGGTAACATGCGCGGTGGTGCAGCACAAGGTCAGGGTGCGAGAACACCCGGTGCTGGCGCTACAACGGCTGCTCCTGCAACTTTACCGGCTACCGATCCGAATGCCACCGTAGTAGCGGAAGGCACATGGAACTATACTATAGAATCGCCGCAGGGTGGTGAAGGTACACTCACCATTAAGAAAGAAGGTGATGTATATAGCGGTACTATCAAGAACAATCGCTTCAACAGTGTGAATGCATTGAAGGATGTAAAAGTAAATGGCAATGAAATAACCTTCAGCTACGAAGTTAACTTTGGTGGCAATGCAAGAACGATCAGCGTGAAGGCAATTATAGCTGGCGATGCGTTTACCGGTAACATGACCGTGGGCGAGTTTGGATCATTCCCGATGAACGCAAAGCGCGCACAGTAATAAATTAAGAATTTTAAAAATAGATTGAGAGAGGAGCGAAGGCTCCTCTTTCTTTTTGTGCAGTTACTTGTTCCTGCTTTCTGTAATGAAAGAAACGTAACCTATAAGATAGCACTTCAGGCCGCAAGGTGTTTACAGTATTGCTGCAGAATCGCTATCTTGGGTTGGCAGAGTCAAGGGTTTGCCTGTGTAATCAGGGTATTCGCCTGGACAATCTTCGAGCGCAAGAGTATATTAACCGAGTCTCCATACATCTCACTATGCTTTTCTGGAAAAGGAATACCGATACGATAATCCAGTGCCCGAATTGTGAGTGGAAGCCGGATGGCGAAAAACATTGGGCGTGTAGTTGTGGTCATTCATGGAATACGTTTGAAACAAAAGCGAAGTGCCCGCAATGTAAAAAACAATGGCAGGATACGGTTTGTCCCGGATGTGGTAAGCTGTCGCCGCACAAGAGCTGGTATAAAACACGAGAGGAGATAAATGCGCTGGAGAGCGCAGGCGACAGTCAGTTGCGGGCAAAGAAGAAGAGCCTGGAATCGAGGCTTGTCGGCTATGGAATCAAAAATTACCGCGTAAGCCATCTGCCCTATCTTGATCATTCCAACGAAAAATTCCATTCACCGTTTGAAGCAGGTTGCCGGATGATGATACTATATGCTATTTCGTATGCAGTACATAAGCTTCACGAGCGTGCTGACGTTTGCGACTGGCTGCAAAGAGAAGGCTTGTGGGATCGTGTGTCGCCAAAGGAAAAAGAATTTTTTACAGATCCGTTACCCGAGAAGGAAACATTGCGGGAACTATCGTGGCGAATAGAGGCCGCGCTTACGTTGGGCTGGTGTTTGAATAAAGTAAAGGTATTGCCGCGCCTGGATGAGGCAAGCAACAAAATCAACGGCCAGGCGATGCGCGAGTTCCAGGAGAATGTTCCTGCACTGGGTGAACCGCTGATGTCCTTTCTGTCGAATCTCGAGTATAGAAGCCTCGATGAAATCTACGAAGAAAATTTAGTAAACGAGATGGCCACCACATACTTCAGAGATTTGATGTTCAGCAGAAAAGACGATCAAACCAAAATCAACCGTGCGGTAAGTCTTGAGAGACACCGGGTGCTCAACTGGCTCAGAACACACTATGAAGACGGTAACTTTAGCGGAGAGCTGTGGGACGATGTGGATACATCTACGTAGCAATTTTTTATATATAGTATATTCGTGTATGTATAAAATAATCAGAACAAATTCCGGTAACATCGATTTTCAAATCCTTGTGAAAGAGCTGGATAAAGATTTAGCCATCCGCGATGGCGATGAGCATGCTTTCTATGCGCAGTTCAATAAGATCGATGCGATTAAACATGCTGTGGTGCTCTATGAAAATAATATACCGGTTGCCTGCGGAGCCATTAAACAGTATAATGAAAGTACCATGGAAGTAAAGCGAATGTATGTGCTTCCCGATAAACGCGGAAAAGGAATTGCCTCCCTGGTTCTGAATGAGCTGGAAAGCTGGGCAAGAGAAATGAATTACCAACGATGCATTTTAGAAACCGGCTACAAGCAACCCGAAGCGCTTCGGCTATATGAAAAGAACAACTATAGAATTATACCAAACTACGGGCAATATGCAGGGGTGGAGAATAGCGTTTGCTTCGAGAAGAACTTATAATGCCAAAGTTATTTCCCACAGAATTACACAGATACATTTCTCACATCCAATAGCTATGGAGATTAAAATAAATACTGAAAAAACGCTTCGTGTTCCTTTGCGTCTTCTTTGCGATACTTTGTGCAATTGGATTTTCTTCTCTCGCTTACATCTCTTGCAGCTAGCGCCCAGCAGCCTTCTCCGCTAACACGCGCATCTTCTTCACCCGCTCCGGATCAACGGTGCGTAGCTTAAACTCCGAGCCTTCATCCGAGCCCATGCCGGCAATTTTTTCATTGCGATATATCATGGCACTGTTACGGGAACTTGTTGCAGAGAAATGAATTTCTTTTGCGCCTGACTTCGATACAATTTCTTCAACGGTATTTTCATTTACACCGGAGCCCGGCATAATAGCAATTCTTCCGTTGGCACGTTTGATCAGCTCAGTAATCAGATCTATACCTTTCACAGCTTGTGTCTGATGGCCGGAGGTAAGGATGCGATCGAAACCTGCTTCAATGCAATCTTCCAATGCTTCGAATGGATCGCGCGTCATATCAAAAGCCCGGTGACACGTTACTTTCAACGGACGTGCTTTATCGATGAGCTCTTTGCAACGCTTCTTGTCAATTGTCCCATCCGGATTTACAATACCAAACACAACGCCATCTACACTCAGCTTCTGGCATTGCGATATATCGCGTTTCATGGCGTGGAACTCATAGCTGTCGTAATGAAAATCTCCACCTCTCGGGCGGATCATCACAAACACATCGAGGGATACATGCTGGCGAACCACTTCAATGGTTCCATAAGAAGGCGTAGTGCCACCTTCACCAGGGTTGTCGCAAAGTTCAATGCGGTCGGCCCCACCTTCCTGTGCTTTGCGTGCGGATTCAATATTATAGACTACAATCTCAATGGTCATGATGCAAAAAGTTAGATGTCAAATATCCTATAAATTTTCACAATCGCATTACCGGATGTTTAAACTTCTGCTGATTTCTGCGCGTGTGTTGTGTGCGTTGAAAAAATATTTTTACATTTTTTTTGTTGACATAAGGCTGTCATATACCCGCTGTTACTTTATATTAAAATTAAACAACACTTCTATGACAACGACAAAGGAAAAGCAACAACTCACCATCGGCAGCCTGCTCACGGATCTTACTGTATACAATGCATGGGCAAATGAAACGTTGGTAAATTGGCTGCGTCCGAAGCCGTCCGGGTTGATTGTGCGTGAAGTTGCATCCAGTTTTCCCAGTATAAAAGAAACCCTGGTGCATATATGGGATACAGAGCGTTTCTGGTCATCGGTGTTAGAACAAGTGCCAGCACCGCCATCATTTCGTCAGGGTTTTGATGGCACAACGGAGGATGTATGGGAAGGCATCGTACAACATTCGCGCGCTATGGCAGATTTTGTTGCTACGCTTTCTGAAGAGGCATGGGCAGAAGATGTAGCGTTTGATACGCCTTATATAAAGGGTATACAATCACGGGCAGCGTTTCTGAACCATTGTATCACTCACAGCGGCTATCACCGGGGACAGGTGGTAACGATTGCCCGCAATGCAGGGATCACGGATATTCCAATGTCGGATTATAGTTTTTATCTTTTACGCGTAAAACAGAAACAGATATAGTATGACGCTCCCATCCATTGCACACCAACGGTTACATCACCAGCGCATCTCGCAGAGTGAATTTGAAAAACCGGAAGAAGTAGTATCATGGATGGGAGCGATGCAGTCGCAGGATTACCTGGGATCGCTGTGGAGTGTAGGTCTGCGCATGAAGAATGGAAGCGAAGAAATGATTGAGCAGGCCCTTGCCGATAAAACGATTGTTCGTACCTGGCCCATGCGTGGTACGTTGCACCTGGTTGCTCCTGCCGATGTACGCTGGATGCTGAAAGCTTTTACGCCACGTATAATCTCGCGCGCGGCAGGTATCTATAAACAGGAAGAACTCGATAAGAAAGTATTTACCAAAAGTGCCAAGCTTCTCGTGACTGTACTGGAAGGCGGGCACCAGCTTACGCGCAAAGAAGTATATGATATACTGGAGCGGGGCAAGATCGCTACCGGTAATACACGCGGGCTTCATATACTGGGATACCTGGCACAAACGGGATTGATCTGTTTCGGAGCACGAAAAGGAAAACAACCTACTTTTACATTGCTGGATGAATGGATACCCGCTACCAAATTACCGCAGCAGGATGAAGCTATAGCCGCCTTCGCGCTACGTTATTTCGCGAGCCATGGTCCGGCTACGTTACAGGATTTTGCCTGGTGGACGGGCTTATCCATAACCGAAGTGAAAGCGGTACATGATGCTATAAAATCAAAACTTATACAGGAAACCGTTCAAGGTAATACATACTGGATGGCTGCTGATAATCCGGAGGTAAAACCGAAAACAACATCGGTATATTTGTTGCCAGGCTTTGATGAATACCTGCTCGGCTATACTAATCGCAGTGCGGCGATCGATACAGCGCGCTTCAAACAAATTGCGGGAACCGGCAATGGTATATTGAGCTCCACCGTGGTAATAAATAGTCAGGTAGTAGGTACATGGAAGCGCACTGTTGCCAAAGATACCGCAGTGGTGGAGTTAAAACCGTTTGCGTCATTCACAAAAACACAAAAGACAGCCATTGCTTCAGTAGCTAAAAAATATAGCGCATTCCTGGGGACTTCATTAATAAAAATAGTGTGACGCCAGATTATTTATAGCAGGTATGGTTTTTTCAACCTGATTGTTGAATTAAACTGTAATAAATATGAAGATCACAAGCAACACTTGGATACTGGGTTTATGCTTTGTATTGCTTGCCGGCAGTACATTTGCCCAGCAGGCTTCCCAATCGGGGCAGAAAGTCATCGATTTAGTGGTGGGCACCTGGCAGATAAGCCAGGTATTTGATGGTAAGAAACAAATACAGTCAACTTCTGATACTCTTATTCACACTATCGAATTTACACGCGAAGCAAAATACATCACACGCAACAACTCGCAGAAGTTAGACTCCGGCCTGTTTCGCATCAATGAAAATCACAAGATACTATACCTCGAAAGTAAGAATAATGCGAATGGCGATGCGCATCCCGTGGAGTGGGGGCTTTCCTTGCAAGGCCACATTCTTACCCTTACCGGGCGGGGATCGCCACATGCCGAACGATTCAAATATATATATACCCGGAAGTCGGGGACAAAGAAGATGGGAACGGAATAGCGAAAATTTTGTGAACGTATAGATATACCAGTATTCACCACTTAACGGTGAATACTGGTATTTTTATTTACTGAATGGTTTCCTTTACCGAACCACAGTGCAGCATCATATCGCCAAAATATGGGTTCATGATCTGCTTGTCGTTCGAAAGCCAGTATGCGCCCGTATGGTTATTCGCCATCGGGCAATATTCCAGGTATAAAGATCCAGACGCTACGTTTCCACTTACTAAGGCCTTCATTTCAGTGCTTAGTGTAGCAAATTCTTTTCGCTGGGCTTCCAGATCAGATGCTGCCGCGATGATGCCGGCCGATGCAGATACCTTCTTTCCATTGGTTAACGTTTCTGCCGATTGCTTTAATGCCGCAGCCGCCTGTTTTGCCTTTGTGGCGTTTGATGCCACCAGCGCGTCTTTCAGCTGAAGGTAATGTGTATAGGCTGTGGTAAGCCTGGCGTCTTTGAATGTAGGAGCTTCCGCAGTCTGTGCCGGTGTGCTGTGTTGTGCATGATCATGCTGCGCATACGCACCCCAACTCATGAGCAGAAGTGCAATTACAAAGGCTATGTTTTTCATATAGTATATTTGAATGATTAATTTTACTGAAGCTTTTCTTTTACAACGCCACATGTAGGCATCTTGTCGCCAAAGTATGGATTACGAATCGCCTCCTGATCGCTGAGCCAGTAAGCACCTTCGTCATTGAACGCCATGGGACAAAAATCATAATAGGCCGTGGTGCCGCCCAGGCCGAATGCCTTTGCGCTTTTGTATAGATTTTCAGAAAGCACGCTGAATGACTTGCGCTGCGCTTCTATATCTTTATTTGTCTCGATTGCTTTTACGGAAGATTCCAGGTTGCCGAGGTACGTCATCCAGTCATGATGGGCAGCATCTGACAATAGCATCATATCTACTTTTGATAGCGCCTGCTTAACAGCGGTAGCCTCGGTGCGCACCTTGTTATCATCAGATGCTACGAATGCTTCTTTCAACGACAGGTACGCAGTATATACCGCTGCCAGTTGCTGCTGGAAAACTTTGTCAACATCAAACTGAGGTTTGCCGGCTTCCGTTGTTGCAGCGGAGTCAGTTGCAGCAGTGGTGGTGTCGTGTGCTTCGTGGTCATGATCTTCGTGATGATGATCTTTTTTACCAGAGCAGTTGCTTAATGCGAATGCTGATGCAGCGAACAGCAAAGCGAGAAAAGTGGATTTTGTTTTCATGGTATAAAGTTAATAGTTATCTGTTACAAGTTATTCGTAGGTAAATCCAGTGGCACAAAGAATCACAAAGGAGACCCGGAGTTACACAAAGGGTTTAGCAATATTTAATCTTTCAATTTTCTAATCTACACTCCCTTCTTCAACACCATCTCGGAGTATAGCAAATACGCTCCCGTTACCACCACGGTATCGCCAGCCTGTAAACCTTCGGTGATTTCTACTTTGTCAAAATCTTCAATACCTGTTTTAACCGTGCGTGGCAGAAAGGTATTGTGGCCGCGCTGAATATATACATGGGTTCCTTTGGCATCGTGTATTACAGCGTCTGTCGGCAATGCCAGCGATTGTTTGGAGGAATGATTGAACAGTACTTGCGCCTGCGTGCCCGGAATATACCGGTGATCGCCATTCTGCAACAGAGCCCGCATAACTGTGATCTGTGTGCCTGCCGTATACTCCGGACTCAGGAATATAACCGTTGCATCGATGGGATCATTTTCAAAACCACTGATGCGCACACGTATTTTATCGCCTGTTTTTAGGAGCGCTGTTTCCTGCGGGTATAGTTCTGCAGCAACCCATAATTGATCTATATTTTCAAACTTGTAGAGCAGCGCACCTTCCGGTACATATTGCCCTTCGGTGGCGTTGATTTCGGCAATGATGCCTCCTGCCGGAGCCACAAACGTAATGCGTTCTTTAGGCGATTTGGATTCGGCAAGTTGCGCAATCTGTTTTTGAGTAAGGCCGTAGAGTAGTAGTTTTCGCTCAGAGGCTTTTAGAAACGATTCATAGCGCGGTTCTTGTTTGCCCAGTGTTTCAAATTGCTCTTTGGCCAGTAAATATTCACGTTGCAGCGTTAACAGGTTCTCGCTATAAAGTTCATATAGCGGTTCACCTTGTTTCACCTCGCGGCCGGTTTCTTTTATAAACAGGCGCTCAATTCGCCCGGCAGCGCGGCTGCTGATCACTTCAGTACGCGATTCATCAACCATAATTTTGCTATTGATAACAGACGTTTCGCCAATGGTTTCAGAGGATACTTGCTGCGTGGTGATATTGGCTAATTTCAGTTGTGTATTATTCAGCATGATGTGTTGACTAGTAGTGCTGCTTATGGGTACGAGGTCCATGCCGCAGATGGGGCACTTGCCCGGGGCATCGCGTATAATTTGAGGGTGCATAGGACATGTATATTTCTCTGAAGCAGCGTGTGCCGCATGCTGATGTGTTTCTGTTTTGCTTTCCTGCCGATTGCAGCTCCATGCCAGCAGGGCCAGTATAACTAAATAGATGAATGCCCGCATATCGTTATGGTTTTGCTTTGATGAAACTTTCACTGTCTACCAGGTATTGTGCGTTGGCAGCAATAACGTCTGTTGAAGAAATTCCTTTTACAGAAACCAGCGTTCCGCTATAGATACTGGTTGTCACTGGCAGCGGTTTAAAAATGCCATTGCGCTGCGCGAAAACAACTTTGTTCAGACCAAGGTCTACTACCGATTCACGAGGCACCCAAAGCCCCTCTATTTCAGGAAGTGTGACCGTAGCTTGGATCAACTGCCCCACGGAAAGTTTTTCGGCAGGGGCTATATATACCCTGACCTTGATAAAGGATTGATTCTGATCAAAGAATGGCTGTACAAAATCGACCGTAGCTTTTTGCTTTGAATCAGTGCCTGTATCCAGCGAGATTACATCTCCTTTTTTAAGGACATTTGAATCATTGATCGGAACGCTCAATTCGATACGCAAAGCTGATGTGTTCACAACGGTGAACAAGGTTTCACCTGTATTTATATAGCTCCCTTCCCGCACAAGCGAGCCTGACGGCTGTGTTGTGGCTGCGGAGGTCGAAGCTGCCGGCGAGTTACCGCTCATCGAACTTCCACCCATATCATTTGCAGGCGATGCCGTTGTACTTGCATTGACGGAAGGTGCTGCAGTATTAGCAGCAATGATATACCCGCTGGCCGGACTATATATCGTATAGGTCTGTGGTGGTTCCTGCCGGTGTGCGAGTGCTTCCAATTGCTTTGCCGACATTCCCAGGAGATATAGCTTGTTTTTGGCAGACTCGATAAGTGCCGTATTACCGGCATCGTTCTTTAACAGAAACAGATATTCCCGTTGGGCGGCCAGCAATTCAGGACTATAGATCTCGGCAATGGCCTGCCCTTTTTGTACGGATTGGAAAACATACTTCATATATACTTTTTCCAGGCGCCCCCCGATGCGTGCCGGAATGCTGCTGATATACCGCGTGTCGTAGGTAACAACGCCTTGTGCCGGTAGCGTTATCGATAATTTTTTATGTTCACCTTTCACAGTAGCAATGTCTGTAATGACCACTTCGTTTGGTGATTTGGTACGTTGTGCCAGGTCGCTGGTTACTTTTACTTCTTCACCTTCGCGGGCTTTGCGCACTAACTCCATTCCGCACACCGGGCACGTTCCGGGTTTATCGGTAACCACTGTGGGATGCATGGGACAAGTATAAATATCCTGATGCGCTGTTTCTTTTGTTCTACAGGCATCGAATATAAACAGCATGGTTACTGCCAGCAGTATTTTACCCCACGGGTATATCATTGCTTTATTTCTCCAATTCCTTTTCATAGCGAACGATCATCGTATAGTATTCTTCGAGCTTATTCACATATTCCATCTGGGCCATGTTCATGGCTTCCCACGCATTGATCACCTCAGGCAGCTGACCCCGGTTCTCCTCGTATGCCAGCAGAGTGGTTTCATAATTCTTGCGCAGGGCAGGAATGATCCTGGTTTTATAGTTATCCAGTTGCCGCTTCATGTTCGTGAGCTGCGAAGCCATGCCAGCCAGCATGCCGCGTGCTTCCGTTAGTATAGCCTCGCGTCCTTTCTTCATGGCAGCGATGTCGTACTGCATACCTTTTACTTCTGCCCGATACATTTTAGACGACCACGGAGCTATAGGTATAGATACCATGGCCATGGCTGTAAACTGTGTGGGCATATTGCGGCCAATGGGCTGCATGTGATCAAATCGTATTTTGAAATCAGGCTTTGCCTGGTATTGCTGAAGCTTCTGGTTGAGACGCATGACTTCAATCGTCTTGTCTATTTGTTTAATGTCGCTGCGATTCGCGCCAAGCAATGCAGTATCATATAACGTATTGTTGGGCTCAAAGCTCACCACGGTGGCCGTATCGATCATGATCGAATCCATAGCGGGTATATTCATCAATGCTTTGAGCCGGTAACTTTTTTCTTTGATTGATGCACGGGTCATCAACATCATATTCTGTACTTCGCTGAGGCGGCCTTCGGTCTTGTATATATTACCAAGGCTTCCCTGGTTATAAGGATAGCGGATACTGGCGAGCTTCAGCATCAGATCGATGATGCGTTCATTCTCCTGCAGGATGGATATCTTTTGTAAGTCCGCCAGCCACTGATAATATAGTGTCTTCGCTTCTGCACGCAATGTGTTGTATTGCAGCGCGCGCCCCTGCTGTTGAACACGGGCTTTTGATTGCAGGTAATTTTTATTGGCATTAAGCTTCGCCGGATTGGGAATCTGCTGCTCAACTGAGATCATAACATTACCCTTGTCACGCTCCTCCATTAACCGTTGTCCCGGGTAAGGTGTCATAAATGTACCGGCACCAACCATTGGAGCCATCCAGCTTTTCGCGCCCGTAGTATACGCATGCAATGCCTCAACACGCTGATCGTATTCCTGCAGCATCGGGTTTTGCCTATCGATGCGATGCAGTACCGTATCAAGGCTGAGTACTTGCGCATGTAGAGAAGTTGTTGTGAGTAATACAAGCAGGCAGCAAGCTGCGAGCTGTGAGCTGTGAGCTGCGAGTGAGGTTATTGTGATCCTGAACAACGAACCTTGAACTTTAAACTTTAAACTTTCAGCTTTTACCCTCTTCATAAATTTCCAGTTTTCCGAATTTTCTCAATTCATATTCTTTCGTCATCAAAAAGATAAGTGGTGTTACCAGCAGGATATGGGTAGATGAAGTGATCACACCTCCAATCATGGGTAATACAATAGGTTGCATGACATCGCTGCCTACTCCGGTTGACCATAGTACCGGTATCAATCCAAACAACGCCACGGAAACCGTCATGATTTTGGGACGAAGACGTTTCGCGGCACCATGAATAACATATTCCTTTAGTATATCTGCTGAAATGCTTTCGCGCGAATTGCCATATTGTTTTACCAGTTCACGCATGGCATCGTTCAGGTATATAACCATTACTACACCGGTTTCCACGGCTATGCCAAACAAGGCTATAAATCCCACAGCCACGGCTACCGACAGATTTACGCTGTAGAAATATACCATGTAGGCTCCGCCAATGAGTGCAAAAGGAATTGTAATAAGGCTTAGAAATGCTTCGCGAATGGAATGGAACGCCAGGTATAGCGAGATGAAAATAATGAGCAGCACCACCGGTAATATCACCATCAGTGTGTGTCGGCTGCGGATTAGGTTCTCATATTGCCCGCTCCACTCCAGGTAATAACCGGGAGGAAGAGCGCCTTGCCTGTTGTTCAAAGTTTCCATCGCTTCTTTCACCGTGCTGCCCAGGTCGCGGTCGCGTACGTTAAAGAGTACAGCTCCGCGCAGCATCGCGTTTTCAGAGGTAATCATCGGCGGGCCATCCTCAAAGTATATATTGGCCACGGATGATAAGGGTATAGTACCAAGTGCCGGTGTCTTTAGCGGGATGCGCTTCAACTGCGATAAACTGTTGCGATAATCTTGTGCAAGGCGAACGCTGATGGTAAACCGCTGGCGTCCTTCAATGGTCTGGCCAATGGGCGTCCCACCGATCGCTGACTCCACAATCATGTTTACATCATTTACTGATAAACCATAGCGTCCGAGTGCTTCGCGATTGATGTGTACCGTAAGGTATTTTCCGCCAGTGATCGGGTCTACATATAAATCCTTAACACCGGGCACGGCTGCAAGCGAAGCTTTGATACGCTCGGATACAGCCTTGATACTATCCAGGTTTTGTCCGTATACTTTTATACCTACATCGGTACGTATACCGGTTGCCAGCATGTTGATACGGTTAATGATGGGCTGTGTCCACCCGTTTACTACGCCGGGTATTTGCATTTTGGCATCAAGCTCGTTGATGATATCTTTCTTGGTGATGCCCGTGCGCCATTCGGATTTTGGTTTCAGTAAGATGATCGTTTCGATCATACTGATAGGTGAATTGTCTGTGGCCGTACTGGCACGGCCGGCTTTTCCCAATACCTTGTCAACTTCGGGTACCGACTTGATAATTTTATCTTGTACCTGCAGAATGCGTTTGACTTCTTCGTTGGCTATGTCCGGCAATGTAACCGGCATAAACAGTATAGATTGTTCATCGAGTGGTGGCATGAACTCGCTTCCCAAACTCAGCAGCAGGGGTACACTGACGGCAAGTGCCAGCATGTTTACGGCCAGTGTCGTTTTGCGCCACCGCATACAGGTACGGATGACAGGCTCATATACTTTCTCCAGCAGGCGATTGATCGGATTGTGATGCTCCCCGCGAAACCTGCCCTTCATAAAAAAGGAAAGCAGTACGGGCGCCAGCGTTACAACCAATAGTGCGTCTACTACCAGTATAAAAGTTTTGGTATAGGCGAGCGGATGAAAGAGTTTACCTTCCTGCCCTGAGAGCATAAACACCGGCAGGAAAGAGGTGATGATAATAATCGTGGAGTAAAACACACCACGGGATACCTGTCGTGAGGAGCGCTCAATAATGCTGAGGCGCTCGGCATCACCGATCCGGGTATAGGGCTTGCGTGAAAATAATTTTCGGATCATGATGATTTACTTTTCGTTCTCCGGATTTAGTTCGTGATAGCGATGCGACAAATGTTTATAGGCATTCTCTGACATGATGATGCCGTTGTCCACAATCACACCGATGGCCAGCGCAATGCCGGTAAGTGACATGATGTTGGAAGATATACCGAATGCATTCAGCAGGATAAAACTGGTGGCAAGGGTTATCGGTATCTGGATAATGATACTGATGGCGCTGCGCCAGTGCAGCAGAAAAAGTATTACCACGAGCGATACCACGATCATTTCTTCAATAAGTGTTTTCTTAATGGAGGAAACCGATTCTTCAATGAGCGTACTGCGATCGTATACAATATTGAACTTCACACCTTCCGGAAACCCTTTCGCTACATCTTCCATTTTTACCTTGATGGCGCGGATCACTTCATCGGCATTTTCACCATAGCGCATCACCACGATGCCGCCTACTGCCTCACCTTCGCCATCCTGGTCAAATATACCGAGGCGTGTTTCTCCGGTCATTTGCACCGTGGCTACATCGCGTATCTTTACAGGTATAGTGTTCACCGTCTTTACCGGTATATTTTCAACTTCATCAACAGACTTGAGGTATCCCGTTGTTTTAATGATATAGCCAATGTCGCTCATCTCGAATTTGCGCCCGCCCGCTTCGTTGTTGTTGCTGCGGATCGATTGAATTACTTCCTGAACAGAAAGTCCATAATAAGTAAGGCGATTGGGATTGAGGGTTACCTGGTATTGTTTCTGGAAACCACCAAACGATGCGATCTCGCTTACACCGGGCACATTTTGCAAAGCAAACTTCACATACCAGTCTTGTATAGCACGTTGCTCGCCCAGGTCCATGCCGGGTGCTTCGAGGGTATACCAGAGTATATGGCCTACACCGGTGCCATCGGGGCCGAGCGTTGGCGTTACTCCTTCGGGCAGCAGGCGCGTGGCATAGTTGAGTCGTTCGAGCACGCGTTCACGCGCCCAGTATATATCGGTATTGTCCTGGAAGATGACGTAAACGAAGCTCATACCAAACATAGAAGAGCCGCGTACATATTTTACCTGCGGCAATCCCTGCAGGTTGGTAACCAGCGGATAGGTTACCTGGTCTTCCATAATCTGCGGACTGCGCCCCATCCATTCGGTGAAGACGATGACCTGGTTCTCTGACAGGTCGGGTATAGCATCGATCTTGTTTTCGCGTACAGCATATATACCCCACGCGAAGAGTGTGGCTGCCACCAGCAAGACCAGGAACCTGTTCCGCAGTGACAAGGAAATTAAATTTTCAATCATGGTATAACCCGTGAAGAAATGTGGAAAATGTAAAATGAATAAAGTATACTGCCCGCAAGAATGGCTATGGATGCTGGACAGGCGAAGCTATAGCAGCTTCAGAGAGTAAAGATCAGATAAGAAGTGTACGGAAAGAAACGGTGAGGTCTTCAGATCGTAAGGGCGGATCGTAATTATAATATGTATTCTGTGCCCGTGGAGATGCCGGTATAATTTCGGCGATCAATACTACGGGAAGTTCAAGGTCAACAACCGTGGCGGGGGCAATTACAACATCGGTAAGGGGAGCTTTAAATCCCTGGCCTTCGTGCACAATGGTCTCGTCTTCACAGCAGGAGCTTGCTTTATGGCGGTGGCAGGGCGGGAGTTGTTTCTCCATGGCGCATCCTTCCGCTTTGGTAAAAAGGGCCACATGCTGCACACGTCCCTGGCACAAATGCACACCAACGGTAAAGCTGCTGGCTGACAATAAAGTCAGCAGAGCCAGTACAACCGATGCTATGGGACGGAGCCTTTTCATATTTACAATTCAAATGTACGGATTTTCGGGATAGAAGGGTTTATATTTTAAAAGGATTGG